>DASRXO010000219.1:0-2850 GCA_035654095.1 Telluria sp. | reverse complement strand
GCTTTTGCTTCATGCCCGGCTCGAAACCGCCGCCCTGGATCATGAAGTCGCCGATCACGCGGTGGAAGATCGTGTTGTCGTAGTGGCCCTTGCCGGCATACTCGAGGAAGTTGGCGACCGTCTTCGGCGCCTTGTCGGCGTCCAGCTCGACGGTGATGTTGCCCATGTTGGTGGTGATGCGTACTGTGGTCATGATGATGTCCTGTAGTTGGTTATTGTTCGAGGTGTTATTTTACAGCCTTGACGAGGGTGGCCGATTGAATCACGATCGGCACCACCGGCACGTTCTGCTGGCCCTTCATGTCGTCCACCACCACGCCCTTGATTTTGTCGACCACGTCCTGGCCCTTGATGACCTTGCCGAATACCGTATAGCCGAAACCGTCGCGGCCGGGATAATCGAGCGGCGTGTTGTCCGCCACGTTGATGAAGAACTGGGAGGTGGCCGAATCGGGATCGGCGGTGCGCGCCATGGCGATCGAATACGGCGCGTTGAGCAGGCCGTTGTTGGCTTCATTCTTGATCGGCTTGTTGGTCTTCCTGGACACCATCTTGGCGTCCATGCCGCCGCCCTGGATCATGAAGCCGTCGATCACGCGATGGAAAATCGTGCCTTTATAGTAGCCGCTCTTGACGTACTGGAGAAAGTTGGCCACCGTCTTCGGCGCCTTTGCCTGGTCGAGTTCGAGCACGATCTCGCCCATCGTGGTTTTCAGCGAGACCTGGGGGGCGTCCGCCGCCAGCACCGCGGTGCTTAATGTGAGGCCGCAAAAGACGCTCAGGAATTTGGCGATCAACGGTGTGCGGAGCAGGGTGGATTCTTGCATCGTGACTTCCTCTTGGTGGACGTGGCGCAAACTGCTGTCAAGCCTTTTGCGGAAAAATAAACCTGAACCATATGCGGCCAGCCGGGTTTTTATCAATGCTATACTTTGCGCATAACGTCCCATTCTATCAAAGAAGAACAAAACAGCGGGTCTCGACGATCTCGATGCAATCCACGGTTTCACCGGTGCGCGCCCCCTGCGGCGACCGTGCCCGGCCGTCGTATTGCCCGGTCCTCGTGCCCGCAAAACGTGCAAGAAGCCGATGAGCCAATTAAAGATTTACAACACGCTGGCGCGTGACAAGCAGACGTTCATGCCGATCGAGGCCGGCAAGGCCAGCATGTATGTGTGCGGCATGACGATCTATGATTTCTGCCATATCGGCCATGCGCGCATGATGATGGCGTTCGACGTCATCTATCGTTGGCTCAAGGCGTCCGGCTATCAGGTGACTTACGTCCGCAATATCACGGACATCGACGACAAGATCATCAAGCGCGCGGTCGAGAATGGCGAAACGCTGTCGCAGCTGACCACCCGCTTCACCCACTACATGGACGAGGATACCGGCGCGCTCGGCATCCTGCCGCCCGACGTGGTGCCGCGCGCGACCCACTATGTGCCGCAGATGCTGGCGTTGATCGAAACGCTGGAAAGCAAGGGCCTTGCCTATCAAAGTGCAGACGGCGACGTCAATTACGCGGTGCGCAATTTCCCCGGCTACGGCAAATTGTCGGGCAAGTCGCTCGACGATTTGCGCGCCGGCGAGCGGGTCGACGTCAACACCGGCAAGCGCGATCCGCTCGACTTCGTGTTGTGGAAGGCTTCCAAGGAATCGGAACCGGCCGAAGTCAAATGGGAGTCGAAATGGGGCAGCGGCCGGCCGGGCTGGCATATCGAGTGCTCGGCGATGTCGTGCGCGGTGCTGGGCGAGCATTTCGATATCCACGGCGGCGGCGCCGATTTGCAGTTCCCGCACCACGAGAACGAGATCGCCCAATCGGAAGGCGCGTTCGGCCAGCCGATGGTCAACTACTGGGTGCACAACGGCTTCGTGCGGGTCGATAACGAGAAGATGTCCAAATCGCTGGGCAATTTCTTCACGATCCGCGACGTGCTCAAGAAATATGATGCCGAGGTGGTGCGCTTCTTTATTTTGCGCGCCCATTACCGCAGCCCGCTCAATTATTCGGACGTGCACCTGGACGACGCCAAGACCGCACTCACGCGCCTGTACACGGCGCTCGACGGCATCGCCCTCGGCGCCGATGCGCCGGCCGTGGACTGGAGCGAAGCCCACGCCGTCCGCTTCCGCGAAGCGATGGACGACGACTTCAATACCCCGGTCGCGATCGCCGCGCTGTTCGACCTCGTGACCGAGCTAAACAAGAGCAAGTCGCCGGCCCAGGCGCGCCAGCTGAAAGCCTTGGCCGGCGTGATCGGCCTGCTCGAGCGCGCGCCGAGCGCCTTCCTGCAGGGTTCGGGCGAGCAGTCGCCGGACGCCATCCAGCAGTTGATCGAGGCCCGCATCGCGGCCAAGAAGGCGCGCGACTTCGCCACCTCCGACAAGATCCGCGCCGAGCTGCTGGCGGCCGGCATCATCCTCGAAGACAAGCCTGACGGCACCACCGCCTGGCGTCGCGCATAATGGCCCTGAACAAGGACACCGCGGGCACGACCTCGCTGCTACTCGAAGTCCCGCAGTACTGGGAAGAGGCCAAGGCCGAACTCATGAAGCGCGACCGCATCATGAAGAAGCTGATCCCGCAATTCGGCGACCTGCACCTGGTCGGCCATCCGGACCCGTTCACCACGCTCGCGCGCTCGGTGGTCGGGCAGCAGGTCACCAACAAGGTGGCCGACGTCGCCTGGAACAAGCTGCTGGTCGTGTGTCCCAAAATCACGCCGGCCCAGGTCATCAAGGCCGGGGCCGAACAGTTGGCCGGCTGCGGCCTGTCCAAGCGCAAGACCGAATACATCCTCGACCTGGCCGACCACTTCAAGAACAAGCGCGTCCACACCA
>DASRXO010000218.1:0-2850 GCA_035654095.1 Telluria sp. | reverse complement strand
GAAGAAGTCCTCGTTCGACTTGGCGTCCTTCATCTTGTCGAGCAGGAACTGCATCGCGTCGATGGTCCCCATCTGCATCAGGATCCGGCGCAGCACCCACATCTTGGTGAGCGTGCCCTGGTCGACCAGCAGCTCTTCCTTGCGGGTGCCCGACTTGCCGACGTCGAGCGCCGGGAAGATGCGCTTGTCGGCCACCTTGCGGTCGAGGACGATTTCCGAGTTACCGGTGCCCTTGAATTCTTCGAAGATCACTTCGTCCATGCGGCTGCCGGTATCGATCAGCGCCGTGGCGATGATGGTGAGCGAGCCGCCTTCCTCGATGTTGCGGGCCGCGCCGAAGAAGCGCTTCGGGCGCTGCAGCGCGTTGGCGTCGACGCCGCCGGTCAGGACCTTTCCGCTCGACGGCACCACGGTGTTGTAGGCGCGGCCGAGGCGGGTGACCGAGTCCAGCAGGATCACCACGTCGCGCTTGTGCTCGACCAGGCGTTTGGCCTTTTCGATAACCATTTCCGCGACTTGCACGTGGCGGGACGCCGGTTCGTCGAAGGTCGAGCTCACGACCTCGCCCTTCACCGTCCGGTCCATGTCGGTGACTTCTTCCGGACGTTCGTCGATCAGCAGAACGATCAGATAGACTTCCGGGTGATTGGCGGAGATCGAATGCGCGATGTTCTGCAGCAGCACGGTCTTGCCGGTGCGCGGCGGCGAGACGATCAGGGCGCGCTGGCCCTTGCCGATCGGCGCGATCAGGTCGATGATGCGGCCGGTGATGTTTTCCTGGCCCATCATTTCGCGCTCGAGGCGCAGCGGTTCGTTCGGGTGCAGCGGGGTCAGGTTCTCGAACAGGATGCGGTGCTTGGACGCTTCCGGCGATTCGCCGTTGACCTTGTCGACCTTGACCAGCGCGAAATAGCGCTCGCCGTCTTTCGGGGTCCGCACTTCGCCTTCGATCGAATCGCCGGTGTGCAGATTGAAGCGGCGGATCTGCGACGGCGAGATATAGATGTCGTCGGTCGAGGCCATGTAGCTGGCGTCGGGCGAGCGCAGGAAGCCGAAGCCGTCGGGCAGCACCTCGAGGGCGCCGTCGCCGAAAATTTGTTCGCCCGATTTCGCGCGCTTCTTGAGGATCGCGAACATCAGTTCCTGTTTGCGCAAGCGGGCTGCGTTGTCGATATCGAGGCCGATCGCCATCTCGAGCAGAGCGGAGACGTGCATGGCCTTTAGTTCAGATAAGTGCATGAGTTGAGTCCCGTGACGGGAAGTAAAGGTAGGGGAGGGAACTGCGTGGGTTAATCAAGTGTGGGAAGGATCCAGACGAGGCTGATTCGCTTCCCGGCCAGGCAAGACGGCAGTGCGGGCGCGCTGCGGTCACGATAGGTATCAGATGTTGCTGTCGATGAAGGAGGTCAGCTGACCCTTGGCCATCGCGCCCACCTTCTGGGCGGCCGCCACGCCGTTCTTGAACAGGATCAGGGTCGGGATGCCGCGGATCCCGAACTTGGCCGGCACGGCCTGGTTCGCATCGACGTCCAGCTTGGCGATCAGGATCTTGCCTTCGTATTCCTTGGCGACTTCCTCGAGGATAGGCGCGATGGCCTTGCACGGACCGCACCATTCGGCCCAGAAGTCGACCAGGACCGGGCGCTCGGACTTGAGCACGTCGGCTTCAAAAGATGCATCGCTGATGTGTTTAATATTTTCGCTCATGTTTTCCTCAATGTGAGGGTGGGATCAAATAACGCCTGGGGACTATGCCGATCCTGCTTGGTAGCGCCAGCCGGCTTCCTGTTTCACTGCTTATTGACTGCAAGGCCTATGGTGGAGGCGATGTGCATAAAATCAATAAGTGGAGGGGGGCAAGAGGGTGTCAGGCGGGGAATTAGCCGAAATAATAACCTATTTTCCCCCAAAGTGGCGGGGCTTCGTAAAAATCTTGGGCCGGCCGCTAGTCGCGGCCCGGGCCGGCGCCGGGATTGCCGGCCAGCAGCGGCGCCAGCGCCGCGCCCAGCTGCGCGCGGCTGATCGGCTTGTCATAGGCACCCAGCACCCGCAAGCCAAGGGCGCGGGCCAGCCCTTCGGCCGCCTTGCGCACCCCGGGGTCCATACCCGACAACAGCATCACGCAGCCGGCGAAACCGGCCTCGGCCGCCGCGTGCATGAACTCGATGCCGTCCATATCGGGCAGCGACAGGTCGCACACCAGCAGGTCGGGGGCGGCCGAGGCCAGGGTCGCGAGGGCGCGCCGGGCCGAGGTTTCGGGGAACACCTCGAACCTGCCTATGTCGTCGAGCATCGCATGCAGCAGCTCGAGCATGAAGCTGTCGTCGTCAAGCAGCAATACGCGCAGGCGCGCCGCAGACGGAAGACCGGGGTCGCTCATTGGGTCCGTTTTTCCAGGGTTTATCGTTGTTTTCGGGGGCGCGGGAAGCTGCTGCGCGGCGATCGGCAGCCATTATCCGGGAACTTGGCGCCCCGTGCGCATGTCGTCAAAAATAATTTTTTGCTAATGATATGCGTGCCGGCGGCTAGGGGCCGTCGGCGAAGGTGGTGTTGCGCATGATCTGCTCGGTGATCTTTTCCAGCAGCGGCCACAGCTGCGCGACCAGCGCCCGCGCCGCGGCCGCGCCATCGTCCGGGCCCTCCGGCGCCAGGTTTTCGAGGCGCAGGCAGAGCTCGGCCAAGCCCAGCGCGCCCACCGTGCGCGCGGCCGATTTGATGCGGTGGCCCAGTTCGCGCACGGCGGCGAGGTCGCCGCGCCGGAGCGCCGCCTCCACCTGGGTCAGGCCCTCCTGCGTGTTCTGCAAGAACTTGAAGGCGAACTTGCGCACCTTGTGCGGATGATACCCCAGC
>DASRXO010000217.1:0-4982 GCA_035654095.1 Telluria sp. | reverse complement strand
GTGCACCATCGTGTGCTTGGTCACGGTGGCCGTGAAATTCTGCTTCTCGGTCGCGGTCGGCAGCTCGCCGTTCAGCAGCAGGTAGCAGGTTTCGAGGAAGTCGCACTGCACCGCCAGCTGTTCGATCGGATAGCCGCGATACAACAGCTCGCCCTTGTCGCCGTCGATATAGGTGATCGACGAGTTGCAGGCGGCGGTCGACATGAAGCCGGGGTCGTAGGTGAACTTGCCGGTTTGCGCGTACAGCTTGCGGATGTCGATGACGTCCGGGCCGATCGTGCCTTTGTAAATCGGCATGTCGATGGCGGGGCTGCCGTCGGAGAACGACAGGGTGGCTTTGGTATCAGAGATGTTCATGGCACGTCCTTCTTGGGAGGTGGGTCTACAAAATTAAATAAGGAAACTAGGTGCACCGCAGGCGCGCCAGCAAGGCATGCACCTGCGGCAGGTCGATTTCACCCACAGGCTCGGCCCGCGCCAGCAGCAGGTCCATCAGCGGATTGTCCGCCAGGTCGAGCAAACGCGTCAGCGCGTCGACATCGTCATCGCTCAGCCCGTCTTCGTGCGCGTCCAGGAAGCGCGTCAGGATCAGGTCGTTTTCGAGCAGGCCCCGGCGGCTGCGCCAGCGCAGGCGCGAGCGGTTGGCGGGATCGGATTGATGCGTCGTCACACTAGAGTCCGTTGTTGGGTCAACACTATACTCCGCCCGCCGGGTTTCGGCAGTACGGTACAACTACTGGCTGGACGGCCGTACTTACACCGCGCGGCGCACCATCAGTTCCTTGATCTTGCCTATCGCCTTGTTCGGGTTCAGGCCTTTCGGGCACACGTCGACGCAGTTCATGATCGAGTGGCAGCGGAATAAACGATACGGGTCTTCCAGGTTGTCGAGGCGGGCGCCGGTCGCTTCGTCGCGGCTGTCGGCGATGAAGCGGTAGGCTTGCAGCAGGCCGGCCGGGCCGACGAACTTGTCCGGGTTCCACCAGAACGACGGGCAGGAGGTCGAGCAGCAGGCGCACAGGATGCACTCGTACAGGCCGTCGAGCTCGTCGCGCTCGGTCGGGGTCTGCAGCCGCTCTTTCTCGGGCGGGATCGAGTCGTTCACCAGGTAGGGCTTGATCGACTCGTATTGCTTGAAGAACTGGGTCATGTCGACGATCAGGTCGCGGATCACCGGCAGGCCGGGCAGCGGACGCAGCACGATCGGCTGGGTCAGTTCGTTCAGGTTGGTGGTGCAGGCCAGGCCGTTCTTGCCGTTGATGTTCATCGCGTCCGAACCGCACACGCCCTCGCGGCAGGAGCGGCGCAGGCTCAGCGTGTCGTCGACGTCGGACTTGATGCGCTGCAGGGCGTCGAGCAGCATCTTGTCGGTGTCTTGCAGCTCGACCGTCACGTCCTGCATATAGGGCTTGGCGTCCTGGTCCGGATCGTAACGGTAGATCTTGAGTTTTACGGTGCGTGTCATTGCTCTGTCCTGGCTAGTTGGGGACAAAGTCATTCGCCGAACGGCCGGCGAAAAAACTCGGTCCCACAATACTTTTTTTAAAAAGTGCGTGGTTTCGGCTTGAACGTGTCGACGGTCAGCGGCTTGGTGATCACCGGCTTGTACTCGAGCCGATTGCCTTCGGAGAACCACAAGGTGTGCTTCATCCAGTTCTCGTCGTCGCGTTTCGGGAAGTCGCTGTGGGCATGGGCGCCGCGCGATTCCTTGCGCGCCACCGCCGAGGCCATGGTCGCCTTCGCCGTTTCGATCAGGTTGTCCAGCTCCAGCGCTTCGACCCGCGCGGTGTTGAACACCTTCGACTTGTCCTTGAACGAGACATGCTTGCGGCGCTCGTCGAGCACCATGATTTCCTTGTAGCCCTGGGTCAGCAGCTCGTCGGTGCGGAACACGCCGCAGTACTTCTGCATCGTCGCGCGGATGTCGTTGGCCACGCCCTGCACGCGCTCGGCGCCGGTCGAATTCTCGAGGTGCGACAGGCGCGCCATCGCGAACTCGGCCGCGTCTTTCGGCAGCGGCTTGTTCTCTTTTTGCTTGAGGTTGGCGGCGACCACGTGGTTGCCGGCCGCGCGGCCGAACACCAGCAGGTCGAGCAGCGAGTTGGTGCCGAGCCGGTTGGCGCCGTGCACCGAGACGCAGGCGCACTCGCCGATCGCGTACATGCCGTTCACCACCGCCACCGGGTCGCCGTTCTTCGGCGCCACCACCTGGCCGTGGATGTTGGTCGGGATGCCGCCCATCTGGTAGTGAATCGTCGGCACCACCGGGATCGGTTCGCGGGTGGCGTCGACGTTGGCGAACTTGTGGCCGATCTCGAGGATCGACGGCAGCCGCTTCTGGATGGTTTCGGCGCCGATGTGGCGCAGGTCGAGCAGCACGTGGTCCTTGTTCGGACCGCAGCCGCGGCCTTCCTTGATTTCCTGGTCCATCGAGCGCGACACGAAGTCGCGCGGCGCCAGGTCTTTCAGGGTCGGCGCGTAACGCTCCATGAAGCGTTCACCGTTACTGTTGATCAGGATGCCGCCTTCGCCGCGCACCCCTTCGGTGATCAAGACGCCCGCGCCGGCCACGCCGGTCGGGTGGAACTGCCAGAACTCCATGTCCTGCAGCGGCAGGCCGGCGCGCGCCGCCATGCCGGTGCCGTCGCCGGTGTTGATGAAGGCATTGGTCGAGGCGGCGAAGATGCGCCCCGCCCCGCCGGTGGCGAAGATGGTGGTCTTCGCTTCCAGGATCATGCACTCGCCGGTTTCCATTTCGAGCGCGACCACGCCGACCACGTCGCCCTCGGCGTCGCGGATCAGGTCGAGCGCCATCCATTCGACGAAGAAGTGGGTGCGCGCGCGCACGTTGCGCTGGTACAGGGTGTGCAGCAGGGCGTGGCCGGTGCGGTCGGCCGCGGCGCAGGCGCGCTGCACCGGCTTCTCGCCGAAGTTGGCGGTGTGGCCGCCGAACGGACGCTGGTAGATCGTGCCGTCCGGATTGCGGTCGAACGGCATGCCGAAGTGTTCGAGCTCATACACGACCTTGGGCGCTTCGCGGCACATGAATTCGATCGCGTCCTGGTCGCCGAGGTAGTCGCCGCCCTTGACCGTGTCGAACATATGCCAGTACCAGTCGTCCTCGCTCATATTGCCGAGCGAGGCGCCGATGCCGCCCTGGGCCGCCACGGTATGGGAGCGGGTCGGGAACACCTTCGACAGCACCGCGACGTTCAGGCCGGCCTCGGCCAGCTGCAGCGAGGCGCGCATGCCGGAACCGCCGGCGCCGACGATCACCGCATCGAAGCGGCGGGTAGGGATTGCAGTTTTGATGGCTGCCACGATTACACGCTCCACAGAATTTGTACTGTCCAGCCGGCGCAGACGATCAGCCACAGCACGGTCAGGATTTGCAGGGCCAGGCGCAGGCCGACCGGTTTGATGTAGTCCATCCAGATGTCGCGCATGCCGACCCAGGCGTGGTAGTACAGGCCGAGGAAGGTGACCAGGCTGAACAGCTTGAACCAGGGCCGCGCGAACAGGCCGGCCCAGCCTTCATAGCTGAAGTTGCTGGCCGTCAGGAAGGAGAACAGCAGGATCAGGGTGTAGACCGCCATCACGATGGCGGTGACGCGCTGGGCCAGCCAGTCCTTGAGCCCGTAGTGGGCGCCGACCACCATGCGCTTCGGTCCGACGTTATTCTTCGCCATTAAAATACTCCAAACAATTTGAGGCCGGCCAGCGCGGTCAGCGCCAGGCTCACGACCAGCACGCTGGTGGCGGTCTTGCGCGCCGCATCCTTTTCGATCGCGACGTGGACGTCCATGAACAGGTGGCGCACGCCGGCGCAGAAGTGCTGCAGGTAGGCCCAGATCAGGCCCAGCAAGATCAGTTTGACGAGGGGGTGGGAGGCGATGCCCGCAAAGTAGGCGAACGACAGTTCGGAGCGCAGGCTCAGCTCGAACAGGTAGAGCAGGAAAGGCAGCAGCAGGAACATGCCGGCGCCGCTGACGCGGTGCAGGATCGACACCCAGCCCGCCGGCGGCAGGCGGTAGTTCGTCAAATCCGTGATGTGGATGTTGCGAAATTCAGGCCGTTCTTTTTTTGGAACTTCTCTCACGGCTTCGGACATAACAAGACCTCCTCTTAAACAAACTCAAACCACCTAGTTAACCCACTTTGCCGATTGCTTTCCGAGAACCAACGTATTTTAATCGCAACGACGGTTTCCTGCAGACGGCGCCTACGACAATTCATTCTGGTAATGATGGTGCGCGGTCAGGTACAGACCGCGCCGCAATTCGACCGCCTTGTCGCCATACGTGAAGGACACGCGCTCGGCGCACAGCAGCGGCGTGCCTTCGGTCACGCCGAGCAAGCCGGCCGCGCCCGGATCGGCCGCGATGGCGCGGATCTTCTCGGTGGCGCGGATCATGCGGGTACCGAACTCGGACTCGAACAAGCCATACATAGGACCCTTGTATTCCACCAGCCGTTCGGCCGTCAGCCCCTTGAACAGCAGGCCCGACAGCCATAATTCCTCGAGGATGGTGGGCGCGCCGTCGAACGACAGCAGGCGCTTGATGTAGACCACCGCGTCGCCCGACTTCAGTTCGAGCAGGCGCGCCACTTCGGCCGGCGCGCGCAGGCGCTTGACTTCGATGATCTGGTTGTCGGGATGGTGCGCCACGCCCTCGTCGGGCACCAGCCGGAGGAAGCGGAAATGCGCGCGCGCCTCGTGGTGGGTGGCCACGAAGGTGCCCTTGCCCTGGCGCCGCACGACCAGGTTCTCGGCCGCCAGTTCGTCGATCGCCTTGCGCACCGTGCCCTGGCTGACCTTGAAGCGTGCCGCCAGCTCCACCTCGCTCGGGATCGCCTCGCCCGGCCCCCATTCGGCATGCTGCAGACTGCGCAGCATCAGCACCTTGATCTGCTGGTACAGCGGGCTGAACGCGGGGCTGTGGGGCGCGGGCGGAGAAATCACGGACATGGCCGGATTGCAG
>DASRXO010000216.1:0-3435 GCA_035654095.1 Telluria sp. | reverse complement strand
CCATCGACCGTGATCACGTTCGAGCCGCTGCTGATTGCGGCCGCCGGCCCGGAGGTGACGCTGATCCACGCCGGGCGTTCGAGCCAGGATATGCACGCCACCTACCGCGCCGCCATCCTCCGCGAAGATCTGCTGAACCTGGCGGAGCATCTGGACAAGACTTCAGGTTCGCTGGTCCGGCTCGCCGAGAAACATGCGCATACCATTGTCCCGAACTACACCAATGGCGTGGCGGCCCAGCCCAACAGTTATGGCCACTACCTGCTCGGTTATGCGGCCGCTCTCGAGCGTGATGCCCAGCGCATTCGCGAAGCCTACGCCAGGGCCGACCGCTGCGCGATGGGGACGACGGTGTTGAACGGCACCAGCTGGCCGCTGAACCGTACCCGCATGGCCGGCTACCTGGGATTTGGTGAAATTGTCGACAACGCCTACGACGCTTCGCAGATTTCATCGGTGGACGCGCCGGTGGAGGCGGGCGCGGTCGTGACCAGTATCGCGCTGCACGCCGGCAGCTTTATCGAGGACACCATGACGCAGTATGCGCAGTCGCGTCCGTGGATTCTGCTGCAGGAAGGCGGCGGCAATACGTATGTGTCCAGCGCCATGCCGCAAAAGCGCAATCCGGGCTTGCTCAACTCGACGCGCCACGACGCGTCGACCGCGATCACGCTGGCGATGGGGACGGTGATCGAGGCGCACAACATCCCGCCCGGCATGAGCGATCCGAAGGAAGTAAAGCCCAACAGCGCGATGGTCGCCAGCGCGGTCAAGGTCCTGCAAAACTGGGACAAGATCCTGAACTCGCTGGTCATCAATCCGGAGCGGGCGCTGGAGGAGCTGAACGGCGACTGGACCGCGTCGCAGGAGTTGGCGGACGTCCTGATGCGCAAGTACAAAGTGCCGTTCCGGCTCGGCCATCACTTCGCATCCGAGCTGGTGGACTTCGCGAAGGAGCACGATCTCAAGCCGCTCGATTTCCCGTATGCGGATGCGAAGCGGATTTACATCGACGCGATGAAGAATTATGGCGGCGGCGAACTGCCGATGAGCGAGGCGGAATTTCGCTCCACGCTCAACCCGGTCGCGATCGTGAACAATCGCGCCACCAGCGGCGGTCCTCAGCCGGCCGAGATGGCGCGCATGCTAAAAGCGGCCCAGCAAAAACTGGCGCAGCAGGACGCATGGGTGAAGGAGAAGCGCGCTAGGATCGATTCTTCACTGGGCAGACTCGACCAGGATTTCGACCGGTTGCTGAAACGCGCGAAATGAAGCCCGGCTTCTCCGCGGTTCATGGGGCGGCGTGCACCGCTGGCAGTTCGATGAAGCTGCTGTGGTAGATCCGCTGCGTGGCCTTCCTGTAATCGCCCGGCTGCGCGTCGAAGATACTCGGCACGAAAGTCTGCGAATCGCGGTCGTACAGCGGGAACCAGCTGGACTGGATTTGCACCATGACGCGGTGCCCCGGCGGGAACACGTGGTTCGCCGTCGGCAGCGCAAACCGGTACGGCAGCGCCTTGTCGGCCGCGACCGCCTTCGCGGTCTCGACACTTTCGCGATACCGGCCGCGGAAGATATCGGCCGAAATCATCAGCTGGTAGCCGCCCATCGCCGGCTGGCTCGCCACCTGGTCGGGATACAGGTCGATCACTTTCACTACCCAGTCCGAGTCGGTGCCGCTGGTGGAGGCGACCAGGTTGGCGATCGGCTCGCCGTTTATACTGAGCACATGGTTCGGCTACAATTGCACGCCGATTCGATTCATTAACCCAGTGTTGCAGTTGGTTCTTGAGACCGCCCGTTTTGTTGCGCGGTCTAAGTCGCCAAACCATGTCAGACCGTTTGGCGTTTACAACCTAGCGAGTCTTTCAATCGCAGTTCGAAGGGTTTCGTCTTTCTTGGCGAAACAAAAACGAATCATGCTCTGAGCAAAACCATCGGAGTAAAACGCCGACAAGGGAATGGCCGCTACGCCGACCTCTGCGGTCAACCATTTACAAAACTCCTGCTCATTTAGATGGCGTTCGGCCACATTTAGCCCTGAAAAATCGACGCATTGAAAATAGGTGCCCTCACACGGCAACAGCTTGAATTTGGTTTGCGTTAAACCGGCGCGAAAAAGGTCACGCTTACGCTGGTAAAAGGATGGTAGTTCAAGGTATGGGTTAGGGTCTGACATGTAAGACGCAAACCCATATTGCATAGGCGTGTTGACTGTGAAAACATTGAATTGGTGCACTTTGCGGAACTCCGCCGTTAGCAAAGCAGGAGCAGCAACGTACCCAACCTTCCATCCAGTAACGTGAAACGTTTTCCCGAAACTTGAGACAACGAAAGACCGGGCAGCCAGCGGGGGAAATCGAGTGACGCTCTCGTGCTGCGCGCTGTCATAGACGGTGTGTTCATACACTTCATCGCTGATCACGAAAACGTCAGTCGGTTCCAAAATGCCTTGCAACTGAAGCATTTCGGCCCGCGTCCAAACTGTGCCGCTCGGGTTATGGGGCGTGTTGATAATGATCGCACGCGTGTTTGCCGTGATAGCAGACACAATTTTTTCAAAATCGGGGCGAAAGGTGCCGGGGGTCAGCGGCACCCTTACCGGCACGCCACCAGCGAGCTCAATACCGGGCACATAACAGTCGTAACACGGGTCGAGCACGATTACCTCGTCGCCCGATTGAACGATTGCAAGAATGGTCGTCAAGATGGCCTGAGTGGCACCCGCGGTGATGGTAATTTCTGTTTCGGCCGAGTAATCGTGGCCGTAAATAGTGCGAACTTTTGATGCGACGGCTTGGAGTAGCGACGGTACGCCTGCCATCGGCGGATACTGATTCTGCCCGGCCTCCATGGCGGTAGTGACAGCGCTTACAAGTTTTGAGTCGCAATCGAAATCGGGGTAGCCTTGACCAAGATTGACAGCGCCATGTTTCGATGCCAGCGCTGACATCACGGTGAATATAGTTGTCCCCACAGCGGGCAGCTTAGTCTGCAGCTCGGGCGTGCGGAATTTTGCGCTCATGGCGGTTCTCTCGGTTCAATTTTTCGACCTCTATTATGATAGATTCATAACCGACACATCAAGCTTCGGGAGAGCGAGCTTAGATGCCAATCAGAACCTCGCCGAAGAGCGGTCAAAATTCTGTTCTACCAAGTAGCCAGTGGACTATGGACATTTGGTCTCGCCAAGGCAAGAAATTGAGAATCTTCCATGGACATCGAGCGATCACGTCAAAACACTACAACCACGGGGCATATTGCCTGCGTCCATAGGCCGACAACTCACCGTTATCACAAGACCGGCTGGAAGGTCGGCTACGTGGCCGCACCCGCCGCCCTGAGCGCCGAGTTCCGCAAGGTGCACCAGTACAACGTGTTCACTGTCAATACGCCGATGCAGCACGCGATCGCCAGCTACATGGCCGATCCCGC
>DASRXO010000215.1:0-3735 GCA_035654095.1 Telluria sp. | reverse complement strand
TGCACGACCAGGGCCTCGACGCGATCATCCTCGAGGCGCTCGGCATCGAAGCGCCGCCGGCCGACCTGTCGGTCTGGACCAAGCTGATTTACGCGCTCGAGCATCCGAAGGCCGAAGTCACGATCGGCATGGTCGGCAAATACGTCGACCTGACCGAATCGTACAAGTCGCTGACCGAGGCGCTGCGCCACGCCGGCATCCACACCGAGAGCCGGGTCAACATCGAGTACATCGATTCCGAAGACATCGAGACCAGCGGCTGCAGCCACCTGGCCAAGTTCGATGCGATCCTGGTGCCGGGCGGCTTCGGCAAGCGCGGCGTGGAAGGCAAGATCATGGCCGCGCGCTATGCCCGCGAAAACAAGGTCCCTTACCTCGGCATCTGCCTCGGCATGCAGGTCGCGCTGATCGAATACGCGCGCCACAAGGCCGGCCTGGCCGGCGCCAACTCGACCGAGTTCGATCCCGAGACCGACCAGCCGGTGGTGGCCCTGATCAACGAGTGGCAGAACCATGACGGCAAGGTCGAGAAGCGCGACGAGAATTCGGACCTGGGCGGCACCATGCGCCTGGGCGCCCAGACCTGCGCGGTCAATCCCGGCACCCTGGCCGCCGAAATCTACGGCAGCGTGGTGACCGAGCGTCACCGCCACCGCTACGAAGCGAATAACCACTACCTGGCGCGCGTCGAAGCGGCCGGCCTGGTGGTCTCGGCCCGCACCCCGACCGAAGACCTGTGCGAGATCATGGAACTGCCGCGCAGCGGCGCCAATGCGCACCCGTGGTACATGGGCGTGCAGTACCACCCCGAGTTCAAATCGACCCCGCGCACCGGCCACCCGCTGTTCATATCGTTCATCAAGGCGGCGCTTGCGCGCAAGGCTGACGCGGGCCACGCGCCGGCGCCCAAAGCCGACGCCGCCGAACCAGCTTTGCAAGGAGACGCAGCATGAAGCTTTGCGGTTTCGATGTAGGCCTCGAGCACCCGATCTTCCTGATCGCCGGCACCTGCGTGATCGAGTCGCGCCAGATGGCGCTCGACACCGCCGGCACGCTGAAGGAAATCACTTCCGCGCTCGGCATCCCGTTCATCTACAAATCCTCGTTCGACAAGGCTAATCGCTCGTCGGGCAAATCGTTCCGCGGCCTCGGCATGGAGAAGGGCCTCGAGATCCTGGCCGACGTCAAGCGCACCATCGGCGTGCCGGTGCTGACCGACATCCACACCACCGAAGACATCCCCGCGGTGTCCGCGGTGGTCGACGTGCTGCAGACCCCGGCCTTCCTGTGCCGCCAGACCGACTTCATCGTCGCCTGCGCGCAGTCCGGGCTGCCGGTGAATATCAAGAAGGGCCAGTTCCTCGCGCCCGGCGACATGAAGAACGTGATCGACAAGGCGCGCGAAGCGGCGAAGGAAGCCGGTCTCGAGACCGACAACTTCATGGCTTGCGAGCGCGGCGTCTCGTTCGGCTACAACAACCTGGTGTCGGACATGCGCTCGCTCAGCGTGATGCGCGACACCGGCTGCCCGGTGGTGTTCGACGCGACGCATTCAGTGCAGTTGCCGGGCGGGCAGGGGACGTCTAGCGGCGGCCAGCGCGAGCACATCCCGGTGCTGGCGCGCGCCGCGGTGGCGGCCGGCATCGCCGGCCTGTTCATGGAAACCCATCCGAACCCGGCGCAAGCCTTGTCCGACGGCCCCAACGCCGTACCGCTGGCGCGCATGAAAGAACTGCTTTCGACCCTCGTCGATCTCGATCGCGTGGTGAAGAAGGCCGGCTTCCTCGAGTCCAGCTTCACCGCCTGATGCAGCCACGCCCGGCTCATCGTCCCGGCCGCGTTCCACCGAGGCCGATTCCACGCGAATCGGCCCGCCCCTTTCTTATCTTTGGAGACTGACATGAGTGCTATCGTTGATATTATCGGCCGCGAGATCCTCGACTCGCGCGGCAATCCGACCGTGGAGTGCGATGTGCTGCTCGAATCGGGCGTGATGGGCCGCGCCGCGGTGCCGTCGGGCGCCTCGACCGGTTCGCGCGAAGCGATCGAACTGCGCGACGGCGACAAGACGCGCTACTTCGGCAAGGGCGTGCTGCAGGCCTGCGAGAATATCAACACCGAGATCTCCGAAGCGATCATGGGCCTGGACGCGAACGAACAGGCCTTCCTCGACCGCACCCTGATCGACCTCGATGGCACCGAGAACAAGAGCCGGCTGGGCGCGAATGCGATGCTGGCGGTGTCGATGGCGGTGGCCAAGGCCGCGGCCGAAGAAGCCGGCCTGCCGCTGTACCGTTACTTCGGCGGCTCGGGCGCGATGCAGATGCCGGTGCCGATGATGAACGTGATTAACGGCGGCGCGCACGCCGACAACAACCTGGACATCCAGGAGTTCATGATCATCCCGGTCGGCGCACCGAGCTTCAAGGAAGCGATCCGCTACGGCGCCGAAATCTTCCACACGCTGAAGAAGATCCTGCACGAAAAAGGCCTGACCACTTCGGTCGGCGACGAAGGCGGCTTCGCGCCGTCGGTCGCCAACCACGAAGAAGCGATCAAGCTGATCATGCAGGCGATCGAGCAGGCCGGCTACGAGCCGGGCACCCAGATCTGCCTCGGCCTCGATTGCGCAGCCAGCGAATTCTACAAGGACGGCAAGTACGTGCTCGAAGGCGAGGGCCTGTCCCTGTCGGCGACCGACTTCACCAACCTGCTCGCGACCTGGTGCGACAAGTACCCGATCATCTCGATCGAAGACGCGATGGCGGAAAACGACTGGGACGGCTGGGCGATCCTGACCAAGGCCTTGGGCAAGAAGGTGCAGCTGGTGGGCGACGACCTGTACGTCACCAACACCAAGATCCTGAAAGAGGGCATCGAGAAGGGCATCGCCAACTCGATCCTCATCAAGATCAACCAGATCGGCACCCTGACCGAGACTTTCGCCGCGATCGAGATGGCCAAGCGCGCCGGCTACACCGCGGTGATCTCGCACCGTTCGGGCGAGACCGAGGATTCGACCATCGCCGACATCGCGGTCGGCACCAACGCGCTGCAGATCAAGACCGGCTCGATGTCGCGTTCGGACCGCATGGCCAAGTACAACCAGCTGCTGCGCATCGAAGAAGACCTGGGCGACATCGCCAGCTATCCGGGTCGCGGCGCGTTCTACAACCTGAAGTAAGACCGGAGCACCGGCCAGCGTGTACGCTGGCCGGTCCCCAAGCAATGCGCCTGATAACGCTCGCCCTCGCGACCCTGCTGCTGCTGATCCAGTACCCCCTGTGGCTGGGGAAGGGCGGCTGGCTGCGCGTGTCCGACCTCGAAACGCAGGTCGCGGCGAGCAACAAGAAAACCGAAGAACTCAAGGCGCGCAACGCCAAGCTCGAATCGGAAGTGCGCGACCTGAAGGACGGCACCGGCGCGGTCGAAGAGCGCGCCCGCTACGAGCTGGGCATGATCAAGCAGAACGAGATTTTCGTACAGGTCCTCGGCGCCAACGGCAAGCCGGCGCCGCCAGCGGCACCGGCGCCTTCTCCCGCACCGGCCGCGCCGCCCGCACGCTAGGATGAAGCAACGCCCCTTCGTGGGCAAGCAAGCTGGCGGCCGCGTTTTCCTGTTCCTCAACACCGACGACTTCTGGCGCGACTACCACGCGATGCTCGCCAAGGGCATCAGCTTCGTGCGCGAACCGAAGCAGGCGCCCTACGGCATGGTGGCGGTCTTCGCCGACCT
>DASRXO010000214.1:0-4342 GCA_035654095.1 Telluria sp. | reverse complement strand
AGTCCGGGATCAGCAGCGGGCGCGCACCGGCCAGCGGCAGCTGGACCTGCATCGGCTTCCCGTCGCGCACCACGGTCAGCGGCAGCTTGCCGTCCTTGGCCGCCTGCTGCACCCGGTACTGGAAGCGCACACGCAGGTTGGCGCCGAGTTTGACCATGCCCTGGTTGTCGATCGGCGAGTCGCCGATGCGCGTGATGACGTCCCATTCCTTCAGCGGATACGACGGGTCGGACAGGTAAGGGCGGTGCACCACCGCGCCCTCCACCGATTTGTCGAGTTTCAGGTACTCGCGCAGCACCGGGTTCTCCAGCGTCTGGACGTCGTCGAGGAAGCTCAGCTTGCCGTCGTAGCGGCCGTCGGCGATATCGCGCAGGAACAGCTCGATCTCCTCGTTCGGGATGATATAGCCGATGTTCTGCGCGTTGACCGCGCTGGCGAAGGCCAGGCCGACCATTTTCTCGCCGGCGATCGCCGGGCCGCCGCTGTTGCCGGGATTGATCGCGGCGTCGATCTGGATGCGCAGGCCCGCGGTGCCGTAGTTATAGTTGGCGAATTCGATGCGCGAGACGATGCCCTTGGTGATCGACAGCGAGGTGCCGCCGGTCGGATAGCCGTAGGCGAACACCGCGTCGCGCACGTCCGGCAGCACGCTGGCGCGCGCCACCGGCGCATGGGTCTTGAAGAAGGACTCGTCGTCCAGCTTGAGCACCGCGAGGTCGATCCCGCGCGCCACCGCGACCACGCTGGCCGAGACCTTGTCGCCGGCCTGGTTGTCCTGGATCTGGACCTGGCTGGCGTAGCCGACCACGTGGGCGTTGGTCAGGATGCGCCGGCCCTCGATGACCACGCCGGAGCCGGTGATCTCGAGCGGTTGCGCCTTGCCCCACGGTTTGTAGGGATCCGGGGCGCGGATCGTCGCGAACACCTTGACGACCGAGTTCTCGAGATTGGGCGGGATGACCGGGGTGTCCTTATCCTGGGCGTGCGCGCCGAGCTTGAATGCGATCAGGATCACTGCGACGGCGAAACGGAAAATATTCATGGGCCTTCTTTTCGGTTGAATGGCGCGCGCGACTGCGGACGCCCACGCAATATACACGGCTCTCGCAACGACGACTATAGCTCCACCCTGCGGTCGGCCAGCACCACCTGGTTGCGGCCCTGTTCCTTGGCGCGCTGCACGGCCTGCTCGGCCAGCCGCGCCAGCAGCGCAGGGGTCAGGGCCTCGTCCGGCACCACGACCGCCGCGCCGATGCTGATGGTGATGCAGCCGAGCGACGAGCCTTCATGCGGCAGCTGCAGCGCCTCGAATCCGGCGCGCAGCTTGTCGGCCAGCGCGAGGGCGGCCTGGCTGTCGGTGTCGGCCGCGATCAGCGCGAACTCCTCGCCGCCGTAGCGCGCGGCCAGATCACCGGCGCGCCGGGTGTGCGACTCGATCAGGCGCGCCAGGCGGCGCAGGCAGGCATCGCCTTGCTGGTGTCCATACAGCTCGTTGTAGTTCCTGAAGAAGTCGAGGTCCAGCATCACCAGCGCCAGCGGGCTGTGGGCACGCGTGGCGCGCTGCAGTTCGGCCGCGAGCGCGTCGTCGAAGCGGCGCCGGTTGGCGATCCCGGTCAGGCCGTCCGTCATGCTCAGCACGGCCAGCTTGCCGTTGGCGGCGGCCAGCTCGCGTGCGTGCTCGCTGGCGCGCTGTTCCAGCAGCCGGTGCTGCCGATCGACCCGGCCGGCCATCTGGTTGAATGCCTGCGCCAGCGCGGTGAGCTCGTCCTCGCCCTCGGCCTGCACGCGGGCGGCGGTGTCGCCGGTCCCGGTTGCGTGCATGCCGTGCGCAAGCGCGTCGAGCGGACGCGCGATGCTGCGCGCAACCAGCAGCGCCAGCGCGAGCGCCGCCGCGAGGCACGCCAGGCCGACCAGCACCAACTGTTCGCGCAGCGCCTGGGTGTCGGCAGCCAGGGTCTCGAGCGGAATGGTGCCGACCACGAACCAGCTGGTGCCGGCGACTTGCGCATACAGCGCGAGGTAGCCGCCCTGCGCGCCCTTGGCCGGATAGAGGGCCGAGCCGCTGGCCTGGTTGCGCAGCAGGCTGCGCTTGATGTCGGCGGCCAGCGCGGGTTCGACCATCGGATCGGCGGCGCTGGCCGGGGCCTTGGCCAGCGGCGTGCCGTGCTGGCCGTCGAGCATCAGGAGGCCGCCGCCGCTGCCCAGGTTGACCTCCTCGAAGATGGCCGCGAAGTGACTGGGCTGCACGCCGATGAACAGGTTGCCGACCAGCCGGTTGCTGCTCTTGTTGTAGATCGCGCGCAGCAGCACCAGGCTGTTCTGGCCGATGCCGTTGTCGTAGACGCCCCAGTACGGCCGGCCGCGCAGCTTGGGCGCGTGGGCGACGAAGCGCACCACGCCGCGGCCCAGGGTCGAGAACACCTGGGTGTCCATGATCTTGTTGTCCTGGTCGAGGAAGTACTTCTGGTTGATGAAGTCGAACGCGCCATAGCGTTCGAGCAGCACGCGGGTCAGGTCGGAGCGGGCGGCGCTGCGCTCCATCTGCTTGTCGCCTGCGTACTGGGTGAGCGCGGCCTGGACCCGGTCCGACAGCACCATCGCCTCGCTGTCGGACTCCATCCTGGCCATCTCGAGCTGGATGTTGGCGGCCACCTGGCGCAGCACTTCGCTCGCGTACAGGCGGGTGCGGGCGGTGGCGGCGCGGGTCGTCTCGGCGCAGGCGAGGTAGCCGGCGATCGCCAGCGGCAGCAGCGCGAGCAGCACGAAGGCGGCCGCCAGCCGCTGGCGGAGGTCGATCCTGCGCAGCAGGTGCAGGGAGAGGTAGTCGGCCAGTCGGTTCATGCGCGGCTAGTTGGCGTTTTTTCTGGCTTCGTTGCGGATCGACGCGTCCAGCGTGCGCGCGGCCTGCTGCGGCGTGACCTTGCCGAACAAGACGTCCTGGATCAGCGGATGCAGCAGCTCGATGGTATTCGCCGGCAGCATCGAATAGTAAGGGCTGCCGGTGACCGGCGCCTTGCTGGCTTGCGCGATGTAGGCCACGATCTGCGGATCGCTGACCATGGGGCCGGGCGCGGTCTTGAAGGGCGAGATGTTCTGGCGCTTGTTTTGCTGGATCGCGAAGCCCTTGCCCATCATGAAATCGAGGAAGCGCGCGGCGGCTTCCTTGTTGCGGGTGGCGCAGATGGCGAAGCCGGTTTCGCTGCCGATGACCGGGATCACCGGCTTGCCGGGCGCATTCCAGGGCGGCACGAAGACGCCGGTCGCGAAGCCTTTGCCGTTCATCAGCAGGCCGGAGGCCCAGGTGCCGTGGAAAGCCATCGCGGTTTTGCCCTCGGTGAACAGACGGATGCCCTCGTCGTAATTGGTGTTCATATAGCCGGGCTGGGCGTAGCCGCGCTCGGCCACCAGCTTGATCTTGGCGAAGATGGCGGCGCCGTCGGCGTTGTCGAGGTCGAGTGTGCCGTTGGCGATGCGCGCCTTCCAGTCGGGCGTCTTGGCCACCACCTGGTTGGCGAAGCCGAAGCTGAACGGACCGTTGCCGAGGGTGTTGGGGAAGCCGCCATTCCACATAATCGGCGTCAATCCGGCTTTCTTGAGCTGTTCGCAGACGGCCAGGAATTCCTCGAAGTTGGCGGGGAGCTGCGTGATGCCGGCTTGCGCGAACATGGCCTTGTTGTAGTACATGAGGGTGGCGGCGACGCCGCCGGCGATGCCGAAGTGTTTGCCGCCGCGCGAGGTCCAGTCGGCCTTCAGGCTGTCGAGCATATTGTTCCAGGCGGGCGAGTGGCCGACGTCGGCCAGCACGCCCTGGTCGGCCAGGTCGGCGGCGTAGGCGTTCGGGTTCACCGACATCAGGTCGGGCAAGTTATGGGCGGCGATTTTCGGCTTGATGTTTTCCTCGACCGAATTGCCGATCATGAACTGGACGTTGACGCGCACGTCAGGATTGAGGCGGCTGAATTCGGCCGCGACCTCATGCATTTCCTCGGGCCAGTCGGGGGCCCAGACCAGGGCGGTGATGGTGGTGGTCGGCGCGGCGCGCGTGGCGGCGCCGGCCGGCGGCCCCGGCTGGCACGCAGCCAGCGCCAGGGCACCCACCAGCGCAGCGATCACTCCTTGCTTACCCACAATAGTTCCTCGTCCAACAGATGGGGTCACGTCTGACATTCGTACATTTCGCTGCGACAATGTACGAATGTCAGACCTGACCCCATGGGTTTTTGCGGCCCCGGCGCACGCCGATCGCCGCGTCCTGCCTTGGATATCCGCAGAAGATTTCCTCCGCGGCAGATGGGGTCACATCGGCAGATGGGGTCACATCTGACATTCGTACATTTCACGG
>DASRXO010000213.1:0-2010 GCA_035654095.1 Telluria sp. | reverse complement strand
TGCAGCTTGCCGACGAACGCGTCCAGCCCCAGCGCGGCGCAGGCGTCGAAGTCGGCCCAAGTCGTCACCGGCCGCCCCACCATCCGCACCGACGATTGCTTGACCGCCGCATAGGTGCGGGCCTGGGCCGCCACGTCGGCGCCCGAAAACCGCACTTCGATGTACGAGGCGCTGAGCCCCAGGTTCTTGCCCAGATGGGTCAGCTCGCCGTCGCGGATCGAGATCCCGACCCCGCCCGCGCGCAAGCCCTGCACCGCCGCCAGCACGTCGGCATTGGCCAGGTCGTCGGCCTTCATGGTCAGCACCGTGCGCTCGGGCGGCATGGCGTGCAGCGCGTCGGTCGAGAGCATCGCCGGCACCGCGTCGAGGAACAGGATCTTGTCGCGCAGCAGCCAGCCGTGCTCGTCGTCGTTGACATTCTCGGCCACGAAGCTGATCAGCGACTCGAGGTCGGCATCGGTCACCGGCTTGCTGTCGTGCTGCTGCCACGAGAGTTCGTAGCCTATCACGCGCTGCTTGGGATCGAGCAGCGGTTCGCGGACGATAAAATTTGTTTCGTGCATTGTATGGAATCGCTAGGTGGTCAGACGGTGGATCCGGACCGCGGGCAGGCGCCGCTCAAAAGCCGAGGCTGTCGAGCAGGTCGTCGACCTGGCCCTGGTTGGACACCACTTCGTTATTACCGTCAGGCTTGATCTGAGGACCGTTGAGCAGGCCGTTGTCGTACTCGCGCTTGACTTCGGCCGGGGCGAAATCGACCAGCATCTGGACCAGCTGCTGCTCGAGGTTCTGGGCGATCGCGGTGACCCGGGTGATGACCTGGCCGGTCAGGTCCTGGAAGTCCTGGGCCATCATGATGTCCATCAGGTGGGCCTTGGTGGCGCCGGTGGCGCCGCGCGCCGCGTCCAGTCCGGCGACCGTGCGCGCGGCCAGCGCACGCCACTGGTCTTCGGCGGCCGGCCCGGCCAGCAGCGCCTGCCACTCGGCCGACAGCTGGCCGGCGCTGGCGTCGATGCCGTCCTGCAGCGGGCCGGCGGCGTCGGTCGCGTTCAACACCTTTTGCGCGGCCTGCTCCGACAGCCGCGCCACGTAGTCGAGCCGGTCGCGCGCATCGGGAATGTCGCTGGCCGCCTTTTCGATCAGCTTGTCGAGGCCGAGGCCGCGCAGGCTGTCGTGCAGCGTGCGCGTCATGTGCCCGATCCGGCTCAGGACCTCGTCGTGCGAGCCCGAGTCGGGCTTGTGCTCACCCATCTCAGGCTCCGACTTTTTCGAGTTTCTCGAAGATCTTGTTGAGCTTTTCGTCGAGCGTGGCGGCGGTGAACGGCTTCACCACGTAGCCATTCGCGCCGGCCTGGGCCGCCGCGATGATGTTTTCCTTCTTCGCTTCGGCCGTCACCATCAGCACCGGCAGCTTGGCCAAGGTGGGGTCGGCGCGGATGTTCTGCAACATCGTCAGACCGTCCATATTCGGCATGTTCCAGTCGGAGACCACGAAATCGAACGGCTCGCTGCGCAGCTTGGCCAGGGCCATCACACCGTCTTCGGCTTCGTCGACGTTGGCGTAACCCAGCTCTTTCAACAGATTCCGGACGATGCGGCGCATGGTCGAGAAATCGTCAACAACTAAAAAACGCATCTTTGGATCAGCCATGAATTACTCCGTTGATTCTCATACTCTGGGTTATTGATAACTTCGGCATACTGACAGCAGACTGAAGCAGCCCTAAGGATAGCATTTTTGTTGCCCTGAGGCGATGAAACTCACAGCAAAAAGGCAGTAATTCCACTCAAACACGCAACGCCCGGCTGCCATGCGTTGCCAGATAGCCAAGCACCATGCCCGGCAGCGCCGTCAGCGGCCCCACTTCATTGGTGGCGCCCAGCGCGATCGCCTCGCGCGGCATGCCGAATACCACGCAGGACGCTTCATCCTGGGCAAAATTATACGCCCCGGCCTGCTTCATCTCCAGCATGCCGGCCGCCCCGTCCTTGCCCATGCCGGTCAGGATT
>DASRXO010000212.1:0-3797 GCA_035654095.1 Telluria sp. | reverse complement strand
GCGCTTCATTTGCTGCAATTGCGGCAGCGTGACCGCCGCTTGTTGGCTATCCATGCTGTTCCTTGTCGATTGTGGTCAGGCGCTCAGCTCGAGGGTGCCGCGCGCGAACATCTGCTCCATCGTATAGGGTCGCGCGAGGATGCCCTGCTCCACCGCCAGTTGCATCACCATCTCGATCATCGCACGGTTCGGCGCCACGCCATACGGCAGCGGATCGGCGCCGGTGGCGTCCATCACGCGCTTGTACAACTGGTCGGCGGCGCTCGGCTCGGCGATGGCGCCGGCCGCCAGCCGCGCCACGTACTGGCGCTTGGCTTCGGCGAAGGCCTCGAACAGGTGCAGCGCCAGGTCGGGATGGGCGTCGAGCAGCTCGTCGCGCACCACCACGGTATGGTTGATCGGGTAGTAGCCGTCGCGGCGCAAGGCGGCGATGCCGGCGCTCTTGGCGTCCGGGACCAGCTGCGCGATGTCCGGATGGTTGGAGGCGACGCCGATCGCCGCCGCGATCTCGCCGGCCGCCAGCATGTCGCCCAGGTTCTTGCCCTCCTCGATGCGCACCACGTTCGCCGGCGGCATGAATTCGGCCACGTGCTCGTCGCCCGACAGCACCCAGGTGATCTTCGACAGGTCGACCCCGTATTCGTGCTGCAGCACGCCGCGCGCCCACACGCCGGTGGTCACGGTGTAGCCGCGGTTCACGCCCACCATCCTGCCTTCCAGCTGCTTCGGATGGTGGATGCCGAGCCGGGTGTTGTACAGGATCGCGCCGTGGTGGAAGGCGCGCACCACGAACACCGGCAGCGCGGTGAAGCGCTTGCCGGCGGCGCGCGCGCACAGGTAGGTGGTCATCGCCATTTCGCTGACGTCGAACTCGCTGCCGCGCGCCATCCGGCGGAACGCCTGGATGATCGGCGCCACCTCTTCGAAGTTCAGCTGCAGGCCGTGGGGCCGGATCGCGCCGTCTTTCAGCGCGAGGGTGTGGCCCAGGGTCTGGACCACGGTAGTCAACTGTAGGTCGGGCATCTCATGTCTCCATTATTTTTTTCTGGCCGCCGTCGTTCCCGGGCTCGGCGCCCCCCTTGGCGGGAACCCATACCGCCGCGGATCAGGCGAAGTATGGAGAAAATTCATGCAGTGCATGAATTTTCGCGTTCGCAAGGACCACGTTGCGTCAGCAGCAGTCGAGGCCTGCGCCTTCTTCCGCTTCCAACGATTTCATCAGCCAGTCATACGGCAAGTCTTCCCGCACCACCTGTTCCGGCGGTTTGAACAGCTTGAACTGATGGCGCGTGCCCTTGGCCGGCCAGAACGCCACCACCGTTTCCAGCGGCGGGCAGCCGGGCAGCGCGCACGCCACCTGCGTCACCATCACCACCGACCCGGGCGCCAGCTTGAAGCGCTCCATGGTCCATGCCTTGATCCGGTCGAGCGCCGCGAGGTGGGCCGGGCTTCGGTTGGCCGCTCCCAGCAGCGCCATCGCCTACACCGACGTCAAGGGCACGCCTTCCTGCGCGATCAGCGCGTCCTTGGCCGCGTCCTTGAACGCGACGTCGGGCGGCAGCACCAGCGAGGCCGAACGCACGCGGTGGGTCGCCGCATCGAGGCCCGGCGGCGCGACCCCCTGCTGCAGCGCCAGCGCCGCCTTGCGCAGGCGGTGGCGCGCCATGATGATGCCGTTGTCGGTCGAGACCAGGTTTTCCTTGCTGCGGTCGGCGATCGGCCCCATGCTTTCCTGCAGCGAGGAGTCCTGGATCGCGATGCCCGAGATGCCGCTGTAGCTGACCCGCGCCTTCTGCGCCGCGCGGTCCATCAGGTAGTCGTTGTCCTTGTTCTGCACCGGGATGTAGGTGCCCGGGATCAGCTTGACGTGGATGCCGTAGCCGTCGTCCATCGCCTTGACTTCGGTGGCGGTCAGCTCGCGCATCGGATGGTAGTCGTAGCTCCAGGACCAGCAGGTCTCGTCGTCGATCGGCACCCAGAAGTGGCCGTGGATCGGATGGTCGCCGCGCGGCGGGATCGCGGTAAAGCACGGCATCACCCATTGCGTGATGCGCCAGTAGTAATGGCCGTTCTCCGCATTGCGGCGCGCGCCGATCAGCAGGCCGCCTTCCGACTCGACCACTTCGAACTTGACCTGGAAGTCGCCCAGGTTGTACTTGTTGCCGCGCGCGCCCTTGAACAACGGGTCCTGTTCCAGCGCGCCGCTGTGCAGGAAGGACACGTGGCTCGAATCGATGCCGCCTTCCATCGCCTGCAGGTAGTTGCACTCCTGGTGGCGCTTGGAGATGTAGCGGCGCTCCGGCGCCACCATCGCGAATTCGAATTCGGGCAGCGCCGGCTGCAGCTCGGGCGGCCCCATATAGGTCCACAGGATGCCGCCGCGTTCGACCAGCGGATAGGACTTGAGCTTGATCTTCTTGCAGTAGCCGCTTTCGACCGGCTCGGACGGCACTTCCACGCACTGGCCGGTGGTGTCGTACTTCCAACCGTGGTAAGGACAGCGCAGGCCGTTTTCCTCGTTCCGTCCGAACCACAGCGACACGCCGCGGTGGGCGCAGAATTCGTCGGTCAGGCCCAGTTTGCCGGCGCTGTCGCGAAACGCGATCATGCGCTCGGACAGCAGCTTGACGCGCACCGGCGGGCAGTCCGGCTCGGGCAGCTCGCGCGCCATCAGCGCCGGGATCCAGTAACGGCGGAACAGGTCGCCCATGGGCGTGCCCGGGCCGGTCTGCGTGAGTAGTTCGTTGATTTCGCGGCGGGTCATGTCTCGATTCCTCAAAAAAGCGTCGTCTGCGGTGATTGCGCTTCGTTCTTGTATACGGAACGCTGTTCCTATTTCAGAATTTAAGATATCATCAGACCCAAG
Organism: Telluria sp.; assembly: GCA_035654095.1. Lineage (GTDB taxonomy): Bacteria > Pseudomonadota > Gammaproteobacteria > Burkholderiales > Burkholderiaceae_D > Telluria_A. The sequence continues at coordinate 931 of DASRXO010000212.1, read as the reverse complement.
GCGATGTCAATCATTAGCGTCGCGCGGGGCGCCAAATCGCCGACTCCCTTGAACATTTACGAACTGACAACGACACCGACCATGACTACCAATCCTTCCTTCAAGCTGCTCGACCTGCTCGAACTGTGCGACAGCGCCGCGGTGGCGCCGAACAGCGCCGCCAAAGTCGAGAAAAACGGCCTGGCGCTGGCCGTGTATAACCTCGACAACGAGTTCTACGTCACCGACGACCAATGCACCCACGGCCCCGGTTCGCTGTCGGAAGGCTATATCGAGGGCGACACCATCGAATGCGACTTCCACAACGGCGTCTTCAACATCCGCACCGGCGAAGTGGTAGCCCCGCCCTGCATGATCCCGCTGCGCACCTACGCCGTGCAGGTCGTCGACGGCAAGGTCTATATCGATCCCGCGCAGCCGGCCTTCGCCGCCAGCCAGGCCTGCCCCAGGCAGCAGGCGTCCTGAGCCCTAGCGCCTGAGCATGATGCAGGCGGTGCCGGCCACGCCCAGCGCGGCGGCCAGCAGCACCGGCCCGTTCAGCTGCTTGAGCGAGCGGCTGGCCGCCACCGCGAAAAATATCGTGAACAAGGCTTCCATCGAGCTGATCATGGCGCAGCGCGCGATCGTGCTGCTGTTCAGCGCCGCGAAGTACAGCAACTGCCCGGCCGAACTGAGCACCCCGGCCGCGAACAGCCAGGGATTGAACACGCTGAAGGTCAGGCGCAGCGCGCGCCGGTAACTGTCGACGAACTGCGCGATGAGAACGAACATCAGCGCGCCCACGATCGAGCCGAACATGGTGCCGAAGGCCGGGTCGGGCATGCCCAGCAAGCCCTCCTTGCGCGCCACGTAGCCGCAGGCATACGCCAGCGCCGACACCGGGCCGTAGAAGAAACCGAGATTGACCAGGGTCGCGCGCAAGGAGCGCGGC
>DASRXO010000211.1:0-4898 GCA_035654095.1 Telluria sp. | reverse complement strand
CCTTGCGCAGAAGGCGCGCGCGGCCGGCATCCACCTCATCCTCGCCACGCAGCGGCCCAGCGTGGACGTGATCACCGGTCTCATCAAGGCCAACATCCCCACGCGGATTGCCTTCCAGGTGTCGAGCAAGATCGATTCGCGCACCATCCTCGACCAGATGGGCGCGGAGGCGCTGCTGGGCATGGGCGACATGCTGTACATGCCGCCCGGGACCGGCTTGCCGGTGCGGGTGCACGGCGCCTTCGTATCGGACGACGAGGTGCACCGGGTTGTGAAACACTTGAAATCGCTGGGGGAGCCGAACTATGTGGAAGGCATCCTCGAAGGCGGCACGCTGGAAGAGGGCGGCGGCGGGGCCGACGGCATGCCGGCCGGCGAGGGCGGCGGCGAGTCCGATGCGCTGTACGACCAGGCGGTGGCGGTGGTGCTGAAGAACCGGCGCGCCTCGATCTCGCTGGTGCAGCGCCATTTGCGGATCGGCTACAACCGCGCCGCGCGCCTGCTCGAACAAATGGAAAACAGCGGCGTCGTCTCCGCCATGCAGTCGAACGGCAACCGGGATATCCTGGTACCGGCCAACACCGCGGAATAAAGAGACCGTCGTTTCCGCGCAGGCGGGAACCCATACTCAGCATGGGTTCCCGCTTTCGCGGGAAGTCGTTTCCGAACAGAGGAAACGACGGCTCTCTCCAAAAAAGGATAATAATGAGCTTTACATTGAATAAAATTGCGGCAATCTGCATTGCGGTCGGCACGCTGGCCTTGGCCGGTGCGGCGCAGGCCAGCGCGCTCGAGCAGTTCAAGATCTTCGTCGGCAGCACCAAGGCCGCGCGCGGCGAATTCACCCAGCGCCAGGTCAGGAAGTCGGACTCCAGCAAGGTCGCGGTGCCGTCCACCGGCACCTTCCTGTTCGCCCGTCCCGGCAAGTTCATCTGGACCTACCAGAAGCCTTACGAGCAGCTGCTGCAGGCCGATGGCGAACAGCTCTACATCTACGACAAGGACCTGAACCAGGTGACGATCAAGAAGCTGGGCGACGCGCTGGGCTCGTCGCCGGCCGCCATCCTGTTCGGCAGCAACGATCTCGAAAAGAACTTCACGCTCAGCGAAGCAGGCACCCGCGACGGTCTCGAATGGCTGAACGCGACGCCGAAGGCGAAGGACACCACCTTCGAGCAGATCAGCATCGGCCTGCGCAACGGCACGCCGGAGGCGATGGAGCTGCGCGACGCCTTCGGCCAGACCTCGCTGCTGACGTTTAAAAAGTTCGAAAAGAATCCGAACCTGTCGGCCAACCAGTTCAAGTTCACGATCCCCAAGGGCGCAGACGTTTTCAACAACTAGCGGAACCCGCTGAGCGGATCGCAGTCATACCTGATGTGCATCCGCCGCCATAAGACAAACAACGCAATCGCATGGATGATCTGTTCAAAACCGAGCCCGCGCCGCCGCTCGCCGAGGCGCTGCGCCCGGCCACCATCGACGAGGTGATCGGGCAAAGCCATTTGCTGGCGCCGGGCAAGCCGCTGAACCTCGTGTTCAAGTCGGGCAAGCCGCACTCGATGATACTGTGGGGGCCGCCGGGCGTCGGCAAGACCACGCTGGCGCGCCTGACCGCCCATGCCTTCGATTGCGCGTTCATCGCGCTGTCGGCCGTGCTGTCGGGCGTGAAGGATATCCGCGCCGCGATCGAGCAGGCCGAGCATTACCTGGCGACCGGCAAGCACACCATCCTGTTCATCGACGAGATCCACCGCTTCAACAAATCGCAGCAGGATGCCTTGCTGCCGTTCGTCGAGTCGGGCCTGGTCACGTTGATCGGCGCGACCACCGAGAACCCTTCGTTCGAAGTCAACTCCGCGCTGCTGTCGCGCTCGCAAGTATATGTGCTCAAGGCGCTCACCGATGCCGAGCTGCTGCAGCTGCTCAAGCGCGCGCAGGAGCGCGTGCTGCAGCAGCTCTCCTTCGACGAGGTCGCGATCGCCACCCTGATCGGCTATGCGGACGGCGATGCGCGCCGTTTCCTCAACCTGCTGGAGCAGACCAAGACTTCGGCCGACACCTCGGGCATCACCCACATCACGGGCGAGTTCGTCGACAACGCGCTGACGCTCAATTCGCGCCGCTTCGACAAGGGCGGCGACAATTTCTACGACCAGATCTCGGCGCTGCACAAGTCGGTGCGCGGCTCGCATCCGGACGCCGCGCTGTACTGGCTGTGCCGCATGCTCGACGGCGGCGCCGATCCGCAATACCTGCTGCGCCGCATCGTGCGCATGGCGTGGGAAGACATCGGCATCGCCGATCCGCGCGCGATCCAGGTCGCCAACGACGCCGCCGCCACCTACGAGCGGCTCGGTTCGCCCGAAGGCGAGCTGGCGCTCGGGCAGGCCGTGATCTACCTGGCGATCGCGGCCAAGAGCAACGCCGGCTACAACGCCTACAACCAGGCGGTGGCCTTCGTCAAGAAGGACAAGTCGCGCGAGGTGCCGGTCCACCTGCGCAACGCGCCGACCAAGCTGATGAAGGAACTCGGCTACGGCCACGAGTACCGCTACGCGCACGACGAGCCGAATGCCTATGCGGCGGGCGAGACCTATCTGCCCGAAGGCATGGCCGAGCCGCGCTGGTACGCGCCGGTGCCGCGCGGAATCGAGGCCAAGATCGCCGAAAAGCTGGCCTGGCTGCGCAGCCTGGACGCCGAGGCCGGCGACAACGAGGATTGAGAAAATCGCCTGGTCGTTCCCGCTTTCGCGGGAACGACGGTTTAGCTGAACGGCATACTGTTCGTGCGGGTCTATTCCGCGTTTTTTGCAGGCTGTCCCGCATTTCTGGCGCTTCATCGCAAGTCGATGGAAGCTCCGGGGGCGAGTGGGTAAAGTACCACCATACCAACTCACTTCCCACCCAGGAGCGCATCATGAAAATCCGTAAAAACCTCGAAGCCGTGTTCCTCGCCGCCGCCGTATTGGCGACCTTCGCGAGCTACGCCACCGCCGAAGAACGCGTCTACGGCGCAGCGCCAAGCGCCAGCGTGAGCGCCGCGGCCGACAGCAAAATGCAGGTCGTGGTCATCAAAGGCCATCGCCTGAGCGCCACCGAAAAAGCCGCACTGATCTGAGCGCAGCGCGCAGCAAACGCCCCGGCGAGCGCGGCCTCGGGTGGACCCGAAGCAAATCTCGCTGAGAATGCCTGTCGGCTTGGTACAATTGCGTTTTGACATACGCGGCTCTACCAACAATGATAGACATTCAACTCCTCCGCAAAGACATCGACAACGTCGCCGCGCGCCTGGCGACCCGCAAGTTCCAGCTGGACGTGGCTGCCTTCAACGCTCTGGAAGCCGAGCGCAAGGCGATCCAGACGCGCACCGAAGACCTGCAAAGCAAGCGCAATTCGCTGTCCAAGCAGATCGGCATGCTCAAGGGCAAAGGCGAGGACACGACCGCGCTGATGACCGAAGTGGCCGGCCTCGGCGACGAGCTCAAGGCCAACGAGACCGCGCTCGGCGTGGTGCAGGCCCGGTTGGCCGCGTTCATGGAGGCGCTGCCCAATGTGCCGCACGCCTCGGTACCGGTGGGCGCCGACGAAACCGCGAATGTCGAAGTGCGCAAGGTCGGCACGCCGCCATCCTTCGATTTCGAAGTGCGCGACCATGTCGATGTGGGCGCTCCGCTGGGCCTGGATTTCGACGTCGCCACCAAGCTGACCGGCTCGCGCTTCTCGGTCATGAAGGGCGGCATCGCGCGCCTGCACCGCGCGCTGTCCCAGTTCATGCTCGACACCCACACCGGCGCGCATGGCTACACCGAATGCTATACGCCCTACATGGTCAACGCCGACTCGCTGCGCGGCACCGGCCAGCTGCCGAAATTCGAAGCCGACCTGTTCTCGGTGAAGAAGGGCGGCGCGGAAGGCGAGGGCGAGACCTTCTACCTGATCCCGACCTCCGAAGTATCGCTGACCAACATCGTGCGCGACGAGATCGTCCCGCTCGACCAGCTGCCGATCAAGATGACCGCGCACACGCCATGCTTTCGTTCCGAGGCGGGCAGCTACGGGCGCGACACGCGCGGCATGATCCGGCAGCACCAGTTCGACAAGGTGGAGATGGTGCAGGTCGTGCATCCGGACAGCTCGTATGACGCGCTGGAAGAGATGGTCGGCCATGCCGAGACCATCCTCAAGACGCTGGGCCTGCCGTACCGCGTGATGTCGCTGTGCACCGGCGACATGGGCTTCGGCGCGGCCAAGACCTATGACCTCGAAGTCTGGCTGCCGGCGCAAAATACCTATCGCGAGATTTCCTCGCTGTCGAATTGCGAAGCCTTCCAGGCGCGGCGCATGCAGGCCCGCTTTAGGAATGCGCAGGGCAAGCCCGAGTTGCTGCACACGCTGAACGGCTCGGGCCTGGCGGTGGGGCGCACCCTGGTGGCGGTGCTGGAGAACTACCAGCAGGCCGACGGCAGCGTGCTCATTCCGGAAGCGCTGCGCCCCTACATGGGCGGGTTGGAGCGCCTGAGCGTAAAAAAGTAAGGATTTTTCGCGAAACCCTCTTCCGTTTCGGGCAGGATTTGCTATAATCTTGTTCCTCGCGGCAGCAAGCGAGAAGTAGTCCGACCAGAGCAGGAAAGGTGGCAGAGTGGTCGAATGCACCGGACTCGAAATCCGGCGTACAGTTATGCTGTACCGTGAGTTCGAATCTCACCCTTTCCGCCAACAATATTAAAAACCCGCTTCGGCGGGTTTTTTCATCATGGCGCTCGCATCGGAGACAAGATTCATGTCTTCGAAATATTCGCGTGAACCAACCTGGATGCCCGCGATATTCGCGTTAAGACGAGTAAGCGGCAAAAGGTTCGGCCTAACGTTGAAGCCAGTGAGCACGCCTATTTGCG
>DASRXO010000210.1:0-4832 GCA_035654095.1 Telluria sp. | reverse complement strand
ACCGGCATCAAGGGCGCCAGCGGTCCCGTCCCGGTCACGCTCATGACGGCCGCGCCCGCGTTCGTCGTCAAGGTCGACATCCAGTGCATCCGAAACAGCGCCGTTGCCATCGACCAGGAAATGACGTCTTGGCAGATCCGCACCTACGAGCGCCTGCTGCAGGCTTACCGGACGGCCAGCCGCAACTACGCCGAACAACTGGCCCTGCGCATCGCCGCCGCCAGCGCCGGCCATACCGGCGAAGTGCAGCGCAATGCCCTGCGCCAGTCCTGCCTCGAACTGCTCGCGCCCGGTGGCGCCGCCGATCCGCAGCAGTACCGCTTCCTCGATCCGCTGTTCTCGTGGGCGGCGATGTCGTGGCACTACGAACCCTGGCATGCGAGCGCAAGCGGCGCCTGGCCCGAGCGCACGCCGGGCGAAAAATCGCAGCCCAAGTCCGAGCACCTGTTCGAACTGTTCCTGCGTGCGCCCAGCGCGCGCGTGTTGCTGCCGGTCGAACCGGGCTGCGAAGCGTGGCTGTTGTTTTACCTGCAGTACGGGCTGCAGTGGGTGGGCGGGCCGGGCAGCGAGCCGGTCACCAGCAGCTGCGTGCTGCTGCTCGAAGAGATCCACGCGCCGGAACGGTTGCGCATGCGCAATCGCGCCGGCCACTTCGAACCCGTGCCGGCGCTGCTGAAACCGGACTGCCCGCGCAGCTGGACCGTGCGCGTGCCGACCTCGATGCTGTACCTGCAAGACGACGCCTCGTTGCCGCACTTTCACGAGCACGACCGGTCGCCGCTTCCGCTCGACCCGGGGACGGGGAGCGCGCCGTGATCCCCGTCCCCAAGACCTTCGTTCCCGTCGGGACCGTGCTGCCCTATGCCGGCAGGCTGGCCACGACCGACGTGAGCGCCGACGCCGCCGGCACCGCGGCAATGGCGCAAATCAGGACCAACCTGTCGATCGCGGGCTGGCTCTATTGCGACGGTTCGTCCGTCTCGACAACCCAGTATTGCGATCTGTTCGGCACCATCGGCCATGCCTTCGGCGGCAGCGGCGACAGCTTCAACCTGCCGGACCTGCGCGGCCAGTTCATCCGCGGCGTCAGCGACAACGTCTCGCAGGACCCGGACCGCGCCGCCCGCTTGTCCAAGACCCGGACCGGTTATATGGCCTGGATGGTTGGCTCAACCCAGGCCGACGCCTTCCAGGCGCACGAGCACGATTACAAAACATGGCAGGGGGCTGGCGCGGCCGTCACCGATCCGGGCGATCCGGTTGCGCTGTTCAAGCCGGAGCTCGGCGTGCGCACGACGAGTTGCGTCGCCACCCCTGAGGGGGCGACACCGAGGACATCGACCGAAACGCGACCGGTCAACCTCTACCTCAACTACATCATCCGCTACCGTGCCGAACCGCCCGACATCGTCCCCTGGGGTTTCGGGCTCCCTTGACGCGCGACGCTCTGTGCCCGCCATGCCATCATGGGGCGAATAGGGGAAACGGAAAAAATCGGGCGCTAAGCCAAGTCAGGCAGGTTTGACCCGCGCGCGCAGCAGACTGCCAGCCGCGTTCTCCTCGAAGCGGCTGGCCGCCTCGATGTAACCCTGCACCGTCCCGTCGTGGCGCCAGCCGCCTTGCTTCTTGATGTCGCGGAAGTCGGCGCCGGCGCGGTGCGCGCTGGTGGCCATGCCGCGCCGCAGGCGATCGGGATCGGCTTAGCCCGCCGCTCGAACGTCGCTTGAACAGCCTTATCCAAAATCGTTCGATCTATCGTTGCATACCGAGCGAGGACCCAGAGATCGAATCGGCGCGCGCCCGGTTCAGCAAGCGTGCGCGAACCGATGCTCCGATGTTGTTCGTCGCATTCATCCCGCAACCAGCGATTCCATGTATGGTCGCATCACGTTCGCGACCCGGCATATTTCGGCATAGCGTCACAGTTCATCCATGCTCACGCGTCTGCCCTGCCGGGCTTCACGCAGTGCTTCGAGTGCGACGTCGAGACCGACTTTGTTGCGAAACTTAAAGCAATCGGCGACCGTCTTTGCAACGCAAAATACCCGCACAGTCGTGCCTGCAACATCAACCTCGTCGAGCCCTCCCCATGTCCCTGCAGTCGGGCCCTGGCATCGATGTCGGTCTTGTCAAAAGTGCGTGCCAACGTGGATCCGCTTGGCGACGGGCCGGAGCGCCCATGGGTCAAGCCACGATACCGGATTCTGCCAGTACTTCAGTCGCCTGCGCTAGCCGGAATCACTGCTCGCGTCCCGCTCGCTACTCCAGCGGGTCGCGCTGCCCCTTAGCGCCGTCGTCGCAATCTCGAGGAAGGCGCGGATGCGCAGGGGCATATGGTCTCTGCTGGAAAACACCAGGTTCACTGGCAACGAGGGCGGCTCGAATGTCTGCAGCACCCGTACCAACGCGCCGCTGTCGAGCTGGTCGGCGACCTGATAGGACAGCGCACGAATCAAACCAGCGCCGGCGCACGCCAGGTCGATGGCCGTTTCCGATTGATTGACCACCAAGCGGCTGCGCGGATTCACTTTAAGCCAACCGGTCTGCGGGATGTGGAACCGCCATTCCACAGCATTGCCATCGTTCGATTGGAGAATCAACGTATGTCCGTTCAGTTGCTCCGGCGTGGCAGGAGTCCCATTTCGAGCCAGATAAGCCGGGCTGGCAACGACAATGCGCCGCACCTGGCCGACCTTCCTGGCACACAGCTGTGAGTCGTCCAAATCACCGATGCGAACAGCGATGTCGATGCCATGTTCGATCAAATCGAGCATTCGATTCGACAGGCTCAATTCGGCGCTCACGCCTACATGCTTGGCCAGAAACCCGGCCAAGACAGGTGCCACATGAAGCCGTCCAAACATGAGCGGGGCCGAAATGCGCAGTACGCCGACCGGCTCGCGAGCGTCGCCCATCGCATCATGCATCGAATCTTCATAGTCGGCCAGAATCCGGCGCGCGTGCGCAGCAAGGCGCCGGCCGGCATCCGTTGGCGCCAGCTGGCGCGTGGTGCGCGCGACGAGCCGCACGCCCAGCCTGGCCTCGAATTCGCCCAAGATACGCGTGACCGCGGCGGCCGAACGGCGCATCTTGCGGGCCGCCGCCGCCAGTGTGCCTTCGTCGAAGATCGCGACCAGCAAGGCCAGTTCGTCAAGGCGATCCATTGGTATTCCGAAAATCTGAAGAGTGCATTGCGCTGGCCACGAATAGTATGTTCCTCCGCGATTATATAGACTTGGATTACGGTTGCGGCGGCTCGCTGCATGCCATTGATAAAGGAATATGGAATGTCTATGAACCGCAGGACGTTTGTCGCATTTGCCGCCGGCCTGGCCAGCGCCAGCGCCTTGGCAAGAGCCAGCTCCAACAGCCGGATCAAGGCGATTGCGTTCGACGGCTTTGTGATTTTCGATCCGCGCCCCGTGATTGGGCTTGCGGAAAGCCTGTTCCCCGGAAAAGGCGAAAGATTGGTAGGCGCCTGGCGAACCCGGCAGTTCGAATATACCTGGCTGCGCAATATCATGGGCAATTACGTCGATTTCGGCCAAGTCACGGAACAGGCACTGGTATTTGCCTGCAAATTGGAAAAATTGGAACTGAGCGCAGACAAACGCATGCAACTCATGCGCGCCTACGAAGTAATGACGGCCTGGCCGGACGTACTGCAGGGGCTGCAAAAACTGCGCACGGCCGGGTTCCGGCTGGCCTTCCTTGCCAATCTTACGTCGAGCATGATGTCCCGTGGTATCTCGCAGTCCGGTTTGGCGGGCCTGTTCGAAGATACCATGTCAACTGACCGGGTCGGCGTATTCAAGCCCGCCCCCCGCGCCTATCAGATGGGCATTGACGGGTTCAAGCTGCGCAAGAAGGAAATCGCCTTTGCCGCGTTCGGTGGCTGGGATGCTGCTGGGGCCAGCTCGTTCGGTTACCCGACCATCTGGGTCAACCGCATGAACCTGCCGGTGGAAGAGTTGGGTAGCAAGCCATATGTTGTCGGTCGCGACATGCAGGATGTACTGGCATTCGTAACGGCGCGGGCGGCGGGGATATGACATCCGCGGCATGTCGTCTGCTTCGAGCTACAATGAAATGAGATGGACGCCAAAAAAAATCGGCACAACCTTCGGCTTGGTGTTGGCGGCGGTCTTGCGCACGCCGTCGGTGAACGGCATGGCGTCGGATGGCGCGTCAGGTGGATGACAGTCCAGTTGCAAGCTGTCGGCGGGGCCAGTGAGCACGCACAGAAGGCCCATCGCCGCGCGGATCGAGATATCGACCACGTCGTCGCCCGGACGGCGGCCGTTCGGATACCAAATAAAGAAGGGCAATTCGTGGAGGGCGTAGCCCGGAACGAATTGCCCTTCAAATTGCGCTTTGAACTTAACGATATAAACGATTTATATAATTAATAGTTTTACGAATTTTCGCCCGGCTCAATCGTAGTATGGCCCGGCTGAATGTCAACGCACTACTGTAAGCCGTTGCAAGGGAGGTAAACCTCCCTATTTGAACCAGCCCGGAAAGAGCTAAGCGCTTGATTATCTGGAGGCGAGGACGGGAATCGAACCCGTCTAAACGGCTTTGCAGGCCGCTGCATAACCTCTTTGCTACCTCGCCTGAGGACCTGCTGAAACAAAAGAGAAGCCTGGAGCGGGAGAAGAGTCTCGAACTCTCGACCTCAACCTTGGCAAGGTTGCGCTCTACCAACTGAGCTACTCCCGCATCGGAGCCCTGCATTATACATCGAAACAACCCCAGCTAATGCTGGAGCGGGAGAAGAGTCTCGAACTCTCGACCTCAACCTTGGCAAGGTTGCGCTCTACCAACTGAGC
>DASRXO010000209.1:0-9065 GCA_035654095.1 Telluria sp. | reverse complement strand
GATGACGGCAAGGGCATCCCGCCGCACGCGCTGGACCGCATCTTCGAGCCCTTCTTCACCACCCGGCGCGGGCAGGGCGGCACCGGCCTGGGCCTGAACATCGTGTACAACCTGATCGTCAAGCAGTTCGGCGGCACCATCGCGGTCAGCAGCACGCTTGGCCACGGCACCCATTTCACCCTGCGGATTCCGCGCGTGACGCCGCAGGAAAGCGAGGCCGAGGCAGGCGCCCTGGCGGAGCGTGCCGACCTTTGAAACGCATGCTTGAGCCCGGCCAAGGCGGAGCAGTGATTCTATTGTATTCTCGCCATGCTTTGCCATCCGCGCGGCCGCGGCGCCGCGCCCACACCCGTCAAAAGGACCATCATGAAACTGTTTATTAGTCCCGGCGCCTGCTCGCTGTCGCCCCATATCGTGCTGCTCGAAGCCGGCCTCGATTTCACCACCGAACAAGTCGACCTGCGCAAGAAAGTCACGGCCGGCGGTGCCGATTACCTGGCCGTCAATCCCAAGGGCTACGTGCCGGCGCTCGATCTCGGCAACGGCGTGGTGCTGACCGAAGGTCCAGCCATCGTGCAATACGTGGCCGACCTGGCGCCGGCCAGGAAGCTGGCGCCGCCGCCGGGCAGCCTCGAGCGCTACCAATTGATCGAATGGCTGAACTTCATTTCCGCCGAGATCCACAAGAGCTTCGGCCCGCTGTTCACGGCCGGCGCCAGCGAGGACATGAAGCTCAGCGCCAGCGCCAGCCTGGTCAAGCGCTTCGGCTACATCGAGCAGGTGCTGGCCGGCCGCGATTACCTGATGGGCGCCCAGTTCAGCGTGGCGGACGCCTACCTGTTCACGGTCGTCAACTGGGCCGGCGTCGTACACTTCGACTTGGCACCCTATCCGCGCCTGCGCGCCCACAGCGCCCGGGTCGCGGCCCGTCCCGCCGTGCAGCAGGCGCTGCGCGCCGAAGGCCTGCTCGAGTAAGCATGCGCCCGCCGGCCCGCTCCGGGTGTACCATCGCGGCATGAAAAGTTCTTGCTACATCGCTCTGTTGCGCGGCGTGAACGTGGGCCGCGCGAAACGGATCGCCATGGCCGACTTGCGCAAGCTGATCAGCGACCTCGGATTCAGCGGCGTGCGCAGCCTGCTCAACAGCGGTAACGTGGTGTTCCGCGGCGCCGCCCAGAAGACCGCCGCGGTGGCCGCCGCGATCGAAGAAGCGCTGGTGCTCAAGCTGGGCGTCGCGTCACGCGTCACGGTGCTCACCGCCGACGAGCTCAACGCCGTGCTGGCCGCCAATCCGCTGTTGGCGCACGCCACCGACCTCGCGCGCATGCTGGTGTTCGTCCTGACCAACCCGGCCGACCGCAAGCTGGTCGAGCCGCTCGACGGCCAGGACTGGCGCCCGGAAGCGCTGGCCCTCGGCAAGCGCGCGGTGTATGTCTGGTGCCCGACCGGGATGATCGACAGCCGGCCCGCCGCCGCGCTCGGCAAGGCCCTGGGCGACGCCACCACCTCGCGCAACTGGAATACCCTGTGCAAACTGCGCGCCTTGTGCGAGGAAGCGCCGACTTAATTGCTTAACGGGAATATCTGTGGCGCGTTCGCCTATTTGCTTATCTAAAGCAACATAAGTTTCCCAAAAGCGCTAAAATATTTCGCACGATGTGAGCGAAGGTAAAGCAAGGTGGACAAAGATTTACTCAAGGGCCTGGTCCTGCTGATCGGCGCGATGCTGTTGCTGGCAGGCCTGTTCATTTTCGGTTCCGATTCCGGCCCGCAAAAAGCCAAGTGCATCGCGAATGCGCTGAAGGCTGGCGTCGCCTACGGCAATATCGACAAGGTGTGCAGCCTGACGCCGCACTAGGCGCCGGCGGCAAGCAAAAAAAATCCCGCAGGCAGCGGGATTTTTTTGTGGTCGATAAGCTACTGGAATTTGTCGCTGCTGTCGCGGCTTGCGCGGTAGCCGATCAGCACCAGGCCGACCAGCATCATGGCGAACACTTCGGGCTCGGGCAGTTCGGACATATTGGTCGGCACCGCGATGATCTCGGCATGGCGCACAGCGGCCAGGTCGGCCGCGCTCAGACGCAGGTAAGCGGGCTGCGGCGGCAGGTGCGTGGTGGCGCCGGCGGAGATAATTTCAGTAATGGCGGCGTCGGCGGCGCCGGCCAGCATCAGCGCAAGCCCGACCGCGAGTGCGTATTTTTTCACAGTGGTTCCTCTTTCTTGTTTGCTACTCAATTGGCACGAGCATACCTAAATTCGGGCAGCGCCGGCGTCCGATTGAAATTGGGTTTGGGCTTACGGCGTGCTGTGGCGGGCCAGCAAGTCGGCGCAGTAAGCGGTATCGGACAGGTCGAGCGCTCCCATCAAATGGTCGTCGGGATCGATTGCCGAAGCGCCCAACAAGCGCTTCCAGAAATGGATAAGGCGGCTCATGATGTTCTGTCCAAGTTGAAAGTCTAGCGATGATGAATTGGCACGCTGAGCTCTACAATACTTGAAACAAACTCTTACGACTGTCGTCATTTGTATCGCTTTGTCATGGATGCGTAGCAGCTCGCCAAGTATTTGCTTGTCGGCTTGATCATAAGGTGTTGTGCGGCAAAATTTTTTCTCGATTGCCGGGTTCACCTTCCTTTTTTTTGGCGGTATAGTCTCCATATCCCCCTTGCCTTCGGGCATCAGCCTGATGGCATCGGTTACGACCGGCCATAGCGGCATCGATGCCGCTGCCACTGCCGCGCCCCACACCCGCCGGCAGGCCAAACACCGAGTCCACATCCATAGAGTTTTCGTCATGCCCAATCTCGCCCAGCTCCAGATCGCCCTCAAGAATGTGTACGTGCGGATCGCCGTCGTCGTCCTGCTCGCGCTGGGGGTGGGCCTCGCGCTCTTCAAGAGCGAGGCGCCGCAGGACAGCGCGCCGCTGGTCCTGTCGCAGGATATTTCGGAGATCACCGCGCTGGCTGGCCAGAAGGACAAGCTCGAATTCCTGATGGTGGCCAGGCCGCTGTCGGAGTCGCCGCGCTATGTGTTCAAGTTCAAGGGCGCGCCCCAGCTGCATGTGGTCAAAGTGCCCAGCACCTCGCATCTGAGCCTGGAGCGCGAAGTGCTGCTCAAGAACGCGATCCCGTATTCGATCGCCAAGGACGACTTCCTGGCCGCGCACAAGGGCGTGCTGCTGGACGAAGGCGAGAACGGCGCGGCCACCGAAGCGGGCGCCTTCCTGAAGCGCCATGCGCTCGACATCCTGGTGATCCTGTTCCTGATCTATGTGATGAAGTTCGGCGTGCCCGGGATGGGCATGAGCGCCGCGGTGATCATGCCCGACAAGCTGAAAGGCAGCATGGACGACTTGATCGGCATGGACGACATCAAGCAGGAAGTGCTGCACCTCGAAGACATGATCCGCAACCGCAGCGAATACCAGTCGCACAACATCGACAAGCCCTTCAACGTGATGCTGACCGGGCCGGCCGGCACCGGCAAGACCAAGCTGGTGGGCTACCTGGCCAAGAAACTCAATGTGCCGCTGATCCAGGCCTCCGGTTCGGCGCTCGAATCGGGTTATGTGGGCGGCGGCTCGAAGGCGCTCAACGCCCTGTACCGCAAGGCCTGCGCGCGCGGCAGCTGCATCATCTTCCTGGACGAAGCCCAGACCCTGTTCATGCCGCGCGGGCGCGGCGAAAAGAAATGGGAAGACGACACCGCCAACACCCTGCTTGGTCTGCTCGACGGCGTCAAGAGCGACAAGGGCGCCGGCGTGATCTGGGTGGTGGCCTCGAACTTCGACGACGCCTCGACCGACATGGACGAAGCGATGCTGCGCCGCTTCTCGGTGAAGATCAACTTCCGCCTGCCGAACAAGAGCGAGCGCGGCGAACTGCTACGCAGCTTCTTGAAGCGCAAGAAGGACGGGCTGGTCGACTGGGATGACCTCGACCTGAACCAGGTCGCCGAGATGACCGCCAACCTCAGTCCCGCGCTGCTGGAAACCGTGGTCGAACGGGCCAGCATGATCTCGATCCAGGAGAAGACGATCATCAACACCGACCTGATGTTCCGCGCCTTCGAGCGCGCCACGCTGGGCCTGACCGACCGCGCCACCACCGCCGACAAAGACAAGCAGCGCGAGCGCGTCGCCTTGCACGAGCTGGGCCACTTCTTCATGCAGATCGATCCTTACCTGCGCCAGGGGATGTCGCTGGAACAGGTGAAGGCCAAGTCGCACCTGCTCAAGATCAGCACCGAGTCGGTGTCGAAACTGGGCGCGCTCGGCTATGTGCTGCAGTCGGGCGACGACGTCTCGCTGCGCACGCTGGAAGAACTGGAGCAGGACGTGATCCAGCTGTATGGCGGGGTCGCGGCCGAGGAGCTGTTCTACGGCGCGCGCGGGATTTCGGTGGGCAGCCAGAACGACATCGAGAAGGCGACCAGGATGCTGAACCTGATGGTCAACCGGCTGTCGATGTATTCGCGCTCGAAGATCGACTACACCCAGCTCAAGCAAGAGGGCAGCGGCGAGCACACGATCCGCCAGGTGGAAGAGAAGTCGGACGAGTTGTACAGCTACACCCTGGGCGCGATCCGCGACTACAAGGCGGTGATCGAGTCGCTCAAGGACACGCTGCTCGAGCAGTACGTGCTGTCGAAGGACGCCGTGTTCGCGCTGCTGGAAGAGCGCCACGAACTGCTGACGACCGACATCGCCGGCCCGCGGCTGGGCAACCTCAAGCTGTGCGTGGACAGCGCCGCGACTGCGGTCTGACGCTTCGTCCCGCGTCCCCTGCGCCAGTACAACTGGCCTATAATCGTCGTCGCCAGGTCGCATGACCTGATTACGGAGATGACGATGGGCCGCAAAGTCTTTGTTACCGGCGTGGGCATGATCCCGTTCGCCAAGCCGGGCGCCAGCGCGCCTTACGACCAGATGGGCGCGCAGGCCGCGCGTCAGGCGCTGGAAGACGCGGGCATCGGCTACGACCTGGTCGAGCAGGCTTATGCCGGCTACGTCTACGGCGACTCGACCAGCGGCCAGAAGGCCTTGTACCAGGTCGGCATGACCGGCATCCCGGTCATCAACGTCAACAACAACTGCTCGACCGGCTCGACCGCGCTATACCTCGCGCGTCAGGCGATCGCCAGCGGCGCGGCCGACTGCGTGCTGGTGCTCGGCTTCGAGCAGATGAGCCCCGGCGCGCTGGGCTCCGTGTTCACCGACCGTCCCAGCCCGTTCGACCCGTTCGACGCGGTCACCGACAAGCTGGTCGGCATGCCCGAGATCCCGCTGGCGCTGCGCTACTTCGGCGGCGCCGGCCTGTCGCACATGAAGAAATACGGCACCCCGTTCGAGGCCTTCGCCAAGATCCGCGCCAAGGCCAGCCGCCACGCGGTCAACAATCCGCTGGCGCTGTTCCGCAAGGAGGTCAGCACCCAGGACGTGCTCGACGCGCCGATGATCTGGCCCGGCGTGATGACGCGCCTGATGGCCTGCGCGCCCACCTGCGGCGCCGCCGCCGCGGTGCTGGTGTCCGACGCCTTCGCCAAGAAGCACGGCCTGAAGGCCGATGTCTTCATCGCGGCCCAGGCCATGACCACCGACCGCGCCAGCACCTTCGATGCGAACGACATGATGCGGGTGGTCGGCTACGAGATGAGCCGGGACGCCGCGGCCCAGGTATATGCCGAAGCCGGCATCGGCCCCGACGACCTCGACGTGGTCGAGCTGCACGACTGCTTCGCCCACAACGAGTTGATCACCTACGAAGCGCTGGGCCTGTGCCCGGAGGGCGGCGCGGACAAATTCATCAGCGACGGCGACAACACCTACGGCGGCAAGGTCGTCACCAATCCATCCGGCGGCCTGCTGTCGAAGGGCCATCCGCTGGGCGCGACCGGGCTGGCCCAGTGCTACGAACTGACCCACCAGCTGCGCGCCACGGCCGGCGCGCGCCAGGTGCGGGGCGCGCGCGTCGCGCTCCAGCATAACCTCGGCCTCGGCGGCGCCTGCGTGGTCACCCTGTACCAGGCGGCGTGAGCATGGACATCGCCCGCTCGTGGAGCACGCCGGAGCTGGAAGACTTCCGCGCCGCGGTGCGCCGCTTCATCGCCGCTGAAATCACGCCGCACCAGGAGCGCTGGAAAAAACAGCAGCACGTCGACCGCGCGCTGTGGAACAAGGGCGGCGCGATCGGCATGCTGCTGGCCGATATCCCCGAAGAGTACGGCGGCGCGGGCGGCAGCTTCGCGCATCAGTCGGTGGTGTTCGAGGAGCTCGGCGACGCGGGCGACATGGCGTTCGGCGTGCACGTGCATGCGATCGTCGCGCACTACCTGCTGAACCAGGGCACCGAGGCGCAGAAGCGCAAGTACCTGCCGCTGCAGGCCAGCGGTGCGATGGTGGCGGCGATTGCGATGTCCGAACCGGGCGCGGGTTCCGACCTCAAGGGCATCCGCAGCACCGCCCAGGCCGGGCCGGATGGCTATCGCCTGAACGGCTCCAAGACCTTCATCTCGAACGGCTACCTGGCCGACCTGGTCGTGGTGGTCGCCAAGACCGATCCGGCCGCGGGCGCCAAGGGCGTGTCGCTGCTGCTGCTCGAAACCAAGGACAATCCGGGCTTCCGGGTCGGCCGCATCCTCGAGAAAGTCGGCCAGAAAGGGCAGGACACCTGCGAGCTGTTCTTCGACAACGCCCACGTCCCGCTCGAGAACGTGCTGGGCGGCGTGGAGGGCAAGGGCTTTGCCCAGTTGATGACCGAGCTGCCCTACGAACGCACCATCCTCGGCGTGGCCGGCGTGGCGGCGATCGAACGCGCGCTGCGGCTCACGGTCGAACATACACGCGAGCGCAAGGCGTTCGGCCAGGCGCTGATCGAGATGCAGAACACGCGCTTCGTGCTGGCCGAGATCAAGACCGAGGCCACGATCGCGCGCGTGTTCATCGACCGCTGCATCGAGGACATGGTCGCAGGCCGCATGGACACGGTGCGCGCATCGATGGCCAAGTACTGGATCTCCGACCTGCAGTGCAAGGTCGTCGACCAGTGCGTGCAGCTGTTCGGCGGCTACGGCTACATGCTCGAGTATCCGATCGCGCAGATGTATGTGGACGCGCGGGTGCAGCGCATCTACGGCGGCGCCAACGAGATCATGAAAGAAATCATCGCACGCTCACTGTAAGGAGCAGCTATGGCAGGTCCGCTGGCAGGAATCCGGGTGGTGGAAATGGTGGGCCTGGGCCCATGTCCCTTCGCCGCCATGATGTTGGCCGACATGGGCGCGGAAGTGATCCGCATCGACCGCAAGGGGCCGCCGTCCGCGGCCAATCCCTTCCCCATGCTCGGCACCAAATTCGACGTGATGGCGCGCGGCCGCCGTTCGCTGGCGCTGGACCTCAAGCAGCCGGCCGCCAAGGACGTGCTGCTGCAATTGCTGGACAAGGCCGACATCGTGATCGAAGGCTTCCGGCCCGGCGTGATGGAGCGCCTCGGCTTCGGCCCCGAGGTCTGCCTGGCGCGCAATCCGCGGCTGGTGTACGGCCGCGTCACCGGCTGGGGCCAGGACGGTCCGCTGGCGCAGGCGGCCGGGCACGACCTCAATTACATCGCGCTGACCGGCCTGCTGCAGGCGATGGGCACCGCCGATGCGCCGCCCGCGCCGCCGCTCAACCTGGTGGGGGACTTCGGCGGCGGCGGCATGATGCTGGCGTTCGGCGTGGTCTGCGCCGCGCTCGAGGCGCGCGCCTCGGGCAAGGGGCAGGTGGTGGACGCCGCCATGAACGACGGCGCCGCGCTGCTGGGCGCGATGGTCTACGGCTTGCGCGCCTCCGGTGGGTGGAACGGCCCGCGCGAGGCCAACCTGCTCGACGGCGGCGCGCCGTTCTACGCCACCTATGCCTGCGCCGACGGCAAATTCATCTCGGTCGCCTCGATCGAACCGCAGTTCTACGCCCTGCTGCTCAAGCTCACCGGCGTCGCCGATCCGGCGTTCGAGGCGCAGATGGACCGGGCAGGCTGGCCGCAGCTGAAGGCGCGCTTCGCCGACCTGTTCAAGACTCGCACTCGCCAGCAATGGTGCGCGCTGATGGAGGGCAGCGACGTGTGCTTCGCGCCGGTGCTCGACATGGCCGAAGCGCCCGCGCATCCGCACAACGCCGCGCGCGCCACCTTCGTCGAGGTCGACGGCGTGACCCAGCCGGCGCCCGCGCCGCGTTTCAGCCGCACGGCGGGGGCCATCGCGCGCGCGCCCGCCGCGCCGGGAGAGCACAGCGCCGCGATCCTGGCCGACTGGGGCTGGCCGGCCGCGGCCATCGAGCGGCTGCGGCGCGACCAGCTCATCTAGCCCCGCGCGACCACGATCTTGCCGAAGTGGCGTCCCGCTTCCAGATGGCGGTAGGCCTCGACCGCCTCGCCGAACTTGAAGACCTTGTCGATCACGGGCCGGATGCCGGTCGCTTCGACAAAGCGCGAGAGGTCGACACCGCGCCCGCCGGTGGCGCGCAGTACTTCCTCCTGCCATTCGGGATGCTCGACGTAGTTGATGATCGTGTCGGCGCCCATCGCCAGCGCGCGCGTCAGCTTCTCGTTGCTCGACGGGGTGACCAGCACCTTCAGGCCGGCCGCCTTGGCCAGTTGCAGGGCCCATATCGACACGCCGCCGGTCCCCAGCAACAGCTACCTGGCGCAGCGGCTGGCGCGGCTCGGCATCGGCGTCGCCAACGCCGGCATCTCGGGCGCGCGCTTGCTGGGCGACCGCATGGGCGCGAACGCGCTGGCGCGCTTCGAGCAGGACGTACTGAGTCAACCGGGCGTCGAGACCGTCATCGTCCTGATGGGCATTAACGACATCGGCTGGCCGGGCAGCCCGTTCGCGCCGGCGGCCGCGCAGATCACGGCCGACGAGCTGATCGCCGGCTACCGCCAGCTGGCGGCGGCCGCGCATGCGCGCAAGCTGCGCATCGTCGGCGCCACCATGCCGCCGTTCGAGGGCGCGCTGCAGGGCACGCCGTTCGAAGGCCACTACAGCCCCGCCAAGGACGCGCTGCGGCGCGCGGTGAACGCGTGGAT
>DASRXO010000208.1:0-2046 GCA_035654095.1 Telluria sp. | reverse complement strand
CGCGCCGCAGAACAGGATGATCAGGCCCTGGATGAAAATGAAGGTCTCCTGCGGGATGTTCGGCTTTTCCAGCGACAGGTCGAATCCGCCCTGGATCAGCGCGCCGAACAGCACCGCCGACAGGAAAATCCCGACCGGATGCTGGCGCCCCATCAGCGCGATCGCGATCCCGACGAAGCCGGCGCCGGCCGGGAAGTTCAAACTCAGGTAGTGGGTCGAGCCCATGATCGAATTGACCGCGCCCAGCCCCGCCAACGCGCCCGAGATCAGCATCGCGACGATGATCATGCGGCTGATCGACACCCCCGCATAATGCGCGGCGTGCTGGTTCAAGCCGGTGGCGCGCAGCTGGTAGCCCCAGGCCGAGCGCCACACCATGACGCCGTACACCACCAGCGCAACGATCGCCAGCAGGAAGCTGACGTTCAGCGGCGTGTCGCCCAGCACCGGGAACCAGGCGTTCAGGCGCGGCATCGCGCCGGCGTCGGCGAACACGCGGCTGGCCGGATTCTGCTGGCCCTCGGGGATCAGGTATTTGACGATCACGAAGTTCATCAAACTGGCGGCGATGAAGTTGAACATGATCGTGGTGACCACGATATGGCTGCCGCGCCGCGCTTGCAGGTAGCCGGGCAGCCAGGCCCACAGCGCGCCGAACAGCGCGCTGCCGATCATCGCAGCCGGGATCAGCAACCAGGCCGGCAGCACCTTGTCCAGCGCGAGCATCGCCATCGTCAACCCCAGCCCGCCGATGTACAACTGGCCTTCGCTGCCGATGTTGAACAGCCCGGCCTTCATCGCGATCGACACCGACAGGCCGGTGAAGATGAAGGTGCTGGCGTAGAACAGGGTGTAGCTCAGGCCTTCCGGATTGATGACGGCGCTGTTGACCAGGATGCCGAGCGACTCCACCGGGCTCTCGCCCAGCAGGTAGATCACCAGCGCGGCCACCAGCAAGGCAGACAGCAGGTTCAGGATGGGCAGCGCGAAGGCCGTGGCCCAGCGTGGGAGTTCGGTGGTTTTCATGTCTTGTGCATCCCGCCCATCAGCAAGCCGATGCGAGTGGTGTCGAATTCTTCTATCTTCAGTTCGCCCGTGATGCGCCCGCCCGACATCACGATGATGCGGTCGGCCAGCGCGCGCACTTCTTCCAGCTCGACCGAGACCAGCAGGATCGCCACGCCTTCGTCGCGCATCTTCAACAACTGGGTGTGGATCGCCTCGATGGTGCCGATGTCGACCCCGCGCGTCGGCTGGCCGACCAGCATCAGCTTGGGCTGGGCCGACACTTCGCGCGCGATCACCACCTTCTGCTGGTTGCCGCCCGAGAGCAGGCCGATGCGCAGCTCGGGGTTCGAGGGCCGCACGTCGAAGGCCTTCAGCAGGTGGGCGCAGCGCGCCGCGATGGCCTTGAAGTCGAACAGGCCCCAGCGGTTCGTGACCCGGTCCTGGTAGCCGAACACGGTGTTTTGCATCACCGAGAAATCCTTGATCACGCCGTCGCGCAGGCGGTCTTCCGGCACGTGGCCGATGCCCAGTGTGCGGAACAGCGCGGGCAGGCCGTCGGGATCGGAGCGCTTGGCGAACGGCAGTTCGGTGCCGAGCAGGGAGGCGCGGCCGGAAGAGGGCAGGCGCATGCCCGACAGGATCTCGAGCAGCTCACTCTGGCCATTGCCCGATACGCCGGCGATCGCGACGATCTCGCCGGCGCGCAGCGTGAAGCCGACATCGGCCAGCAGCTTGACCTTGTTCTCGTCTTCCAGCCCCAGGCCGGTCACTTCCAGCACCGGCGCGCCGGGCCGGTAGGGCGCGCGCGGCAGCTCGCCCTGGATCGGGCGGCCGACCATCATGTTGGCCAGTTCTTCCTTCGAAGTGCCGGCGGTGTCGACCGCGCCCACCACTTTACCGGCGCGCATCACGGTCACCTGGTCGGTGATGTCCATGATCTCCTGCAGCTTGTGGGTGATCAGCACGATGGTCTTGCCCTGCTCCTTGAACAGGCGCAGGATCTCGAACAGCGACGCGGTCTCCTGTGCGGTCAGCACC
>DASRXO010000207.1:0-4386 GCA_035654095.1 Telluria sp. | reverse complement strand
GTTACCGCTATTACCGCGATACTTTCGGGATCCGTGCCCACACCCTCAGCGAAGAGTATGTGCAGCCGCTGGGCGGCGGCTGGACGCTGACGCCGTCGGCGCGCCTGTACAGCCAGTCGGCCGCCTCGTTCTATTTCGATGCGGTGTACGACCCGGTGTTCGGCCCGCCCTCGCCGCCCAACTTCCAGTTCACGCCCGGCCTGCTGATCACGCAGGACCAGCGCATGGCGGCCTTCGGCGCGCTGACCCTGGGCCTGAAAGCCGAGAAGAAGCTGGGTGCCGACTGGGTGGTCGACGTCAAGTTCGAGGACTATCAGCAGCGCGCCGCCCTGCATCTGGGCGGCACCGGCAGTCCGGGCCTGGCGCCGTTCTATGCGCGCACCTGGCAGTTGTCCCTCACGCGGCTTTGGTGACGCAATGGTAAGGGCGCTGCCGGTGTTCGGTATCGGCTTCGGCGCCATGGCCAGCCGCTGCGAGATCCGCCTCGCCGCCTCGGATGAAACCGAGGCGCACCGGCTGGCTGCGTTCGCGATCGACGAGGTCAAGCGCATCGAAGCGAAGTATTCGCGCTACCGGCCCGACACCGTCGTCTCGCGCATCAACGCCGCCGCCGGCGTCGACTGGACCGAATGCGACGACGAGACGCTGGCCCTGTTCGCCTACGCCGACGCGCTGTTCGCCGCCAGCGGCGGGCGCTTCGACATCACCTCGGGCGTGCTGCGCCGCGCCTGGAACTTCAGCCAGCCGCGGGTGCCCGGCGCCGCCCAACTGGCGCCGCTGCTCGCGCTGATCGGCTGGGGCGAGGTGCAGCGCGAAGGCCAGCGCATCCGCCTGCCGCGCGCCGGCATGGAAATCGACTTCGGCGGCTTCGGCAAGGAGTATGCGGCCGACCGCGCGGGCACGATCCTGGCCGGCCTCGGCGTGACGCATGCTTACGTGGAGCTGGGCGGCGACATCCGCGTGCTCGGCCCGCAGCCCGATGGCGCGCCGTGGTCGATCGGCATCCAGCATCCGCGCGCCGGCGAGGGCACGATCGCCGCGATCGAGGTGGCCAGCGGCGCGCTGACCACCAGCGGCGACTACGAACGCTACTTCGACGCCGGCGGCCGGCGCTACTGCCACATCCTCGACCCGCGCAGCGGCAACAGCGTCGATTGCTGGCAGTCGGTCAGCGTGCTGGCGCCGGTGGCGACGGCGGCCGGCAGCTACGCCACCATCGCCATGCTGCTGGAGGACGAGGCGATCGTCTTCCTCGACACGGCGGGCGTGGCTTACCTGGCGGTCGACCGCCACGGCCAGCTGCACAGCAAGAATGTCGGATCGGTGAGTTATTGAGCGCTGCAGGCGCAGAAGCGCTTGGTGGTAGCCGGCTCGCACGCCGGATCGACGTTCAGCTTTTTCCAGAAGAAGTCGCACTCGACGCCGTAGCAGGACTTCTCCTTGCCGGCGTTGATGTAGCCGTTGCGCGCGAAGAAATCGTGCGCGGTGGCGGTGCTGTTCAGGCGCAGCACGCTCACGCCCCAGGCCCGCGCCTGGCTTTCGACCGCGGCCAGCAGGGCCTTGCCGACGCCGCGGTGCAGCGCCTCGGGCAGTACATGGCACAGCGACAGCTTGCCGGCCTGGTTCAGCAGGGCCACGCCGATCACCGCGCCATCGCGCTCGGCCACCACCGTGTAGTTACTGGGCGAGGCGAACCAGCCGGCGACGTTTTGCGGCGTCTTGTTGCCGAGCCAGGCGTCGAGGATGGAAGGGCAGTGCTGGTGGTCCTGGACGCAGCATTCCAGAATCGAACGGCGCAGCACGTCGCACGCGGCAAATGCGTCCTCGTCGGCTGCTGGTCGAATCGTAATGCCCATGTGCGCTCACAATTGAAACAATGATTGCTAGAAAATTCTGTTGCCGTTTTCCAAGCGGCGGCCTGACTATACACCGAAGCTCGGCACACTGCTGTTGCGGATTTACACCACTTGTCCAGCCTACGCCCTTTCCGGCGCGCCGCCCACGAAGCAAATCAAGAACGCTTATGCGTTCTTTAGCCGGTTCCGGAGGGGCCGGCCATGCCATCTAAGCATATGACAAATTAATACTTCCCTTTTGGCTGCGGATTTTAGACTATTGCTATCTATTTCGACAACACTTGGCCTCCGGGCCGCGATAAAGAGAACAATATGACAATTTTACCAAGGCTGCTTGCGCGCCGGGCGATCACCGCCGTCGGCCTCGTCCTCGGCCTTGGCGTGCTGGCCCTGGCGCCGGCCGCGCACGCCGCCGACGTCCAGCTGCTGAACGTCTCCTACGACGTCGCGCGCGAGCTGTACAAGGACATCAACCCGGCCTTCATCGCCGAATGGAAAAAGACGACCGGCGAGGCCGTCACCATCAACCAGTCGCACGGCGGCTCGAGCAAGCAGGCGCGTTCGGTGGCCGATGGCCTGGAAGCATCGGTGGTGACCATGAACCAGGCGAACGACATCGACATGCTGGCCGAGCACGGCCTGCTGGCGGCCGACTGGAACAAGAAATTCCCGCACAACGCGGCACCGTACTATTCGACCATGGTGATCCTGGTCCGCAAAGGCAATCCCAAGCAGATCAAGAGCTGGGACGACCTCGCCAAGCCGGGCGTGAAGGTGGTGATCCCGAATCCCAAGACCGCCGGCAACGGCCGCTACACCTACCTCGCGGCCTGGGGCTCGGTGATCAAGAAAGGCGGCACCGAAGCGCAAGCGCGCGCGCTGGTGACGCGCATCTTCAAGAACGTCCCTATCCTCGACGCCGGCGGCCGCGCGGCCACCACCACCTTCACCCAACGCGACATCGGCGACGCCCTGGTCACGTTCGAGAACGAGGTGCAACTGGTGCGCAGCGAGTTCGGCGACAATTTCGAAGTCGTCTATCCGAGCATCTCGATCCTGGCCGAATCGCCGGTCGCGGTGGTCGACAAGGTGGTCGACCGGCGCGGGGTGCGCAAGCAGGCCACGGCCTACCTGAACTTCCTGTACTCGGAAGCGGGCCAGGAGATCGGCGCCAAGCACTACATGCGCGTGCGCTCGGACGCGGTGGCCAGGAAGTACGCGGCCAACTACAAGCCGATCGCGCTGTTCACGGTCGATGAAGTGTTCGGCGGCTGGAAGCAGGCGCAGAAAAAACACTTCGACGATGGTGGCGAATTCGACAAGATCTATCAATCGAAATAAGTTTTCGGTTTCGCCCGCACGGCGGCGCGCGCGCCGCCGTCGCCCCTCCCTTCCGGCCGCAAAGTTGCGCGCTTCAAAATATTGCGCTGCCTTTTTACGCGTCTTTGGCAGTTTTTTTCAAGTTCAGCCCGCTTTTAGCATGTGCGCCATAGACAGGCCCAAGGCTTGATGATATCTTCGTCCCTTATAGTAGTTGCTCCATAGCTAGATGCGTTTCATGCTCGTGCGCAGCGCCCCCGACCCTGGCGCCCCGACAACCTCAACACACACACACATCAAGATGAAAAAACTGATCGCCACCTTACTGATGACGATGTCCGCGGGCGCCATGGCGGCGACCTTCGGCTCGCAATCGGTGCTCGTTGTCGAAGACGACACCGGCAAGGTCCTGCTCGAAAAGAATTCCACCGCGGTGGTGCCGATCGCCTCGCTGACCAAGCTGATGACCGCGATGGTCGTGCTCGACTCCAAGCCGGACATGGACGAGCCGATCGCGATCGACAAGGTGGACGTCGACATGCTCAAGCACAGCAGCTCGCGGGTGCCGGTGGGCGCCAGGATCAGCCGCGCCGACGTGCTGCAGCTGGCGCTGATGTCGTCGGATAACCGCGCCGCGGCCTCGCTGGCGCGCACCTACCCGGGCGGTTCGGAAGCGTTCAACACGGCCGTCAAGGCCAAGATCGCCGCGCTGGGCATGACCCAGACCGTGATCGAAGAGCCGACCGGCCTCTCGCCGAACAACAAGTCGACCGCGGCGGACCTGGTCAAGATGGCGGTGGCGGCATCGGCGTATCCCGAGATCGCGCGCATCACGACCGATTCCAAGGACATCGTCAAGATCAACGGGCGCAATGTGGAGTACCACAACACCAACCGCCTGGTGGGCGCCAAGGGCTGGGACATCGGCCTGTCGAAAACCGGCTACACGAACGAAGCGGGCCGCTGCCTGATCATGCGCATCAAATCGGCCGGCAAGAACGCGACGCTGGTGCTGCTGAATGCGCGCGCGACGTCGGTGCGGGTGCTGGACGCGATGAACATTCGCCGCTTCATCTCGGGTGACGAGACGCCGGAAGTGAAGACCGTCAGCCTGCGCACGCGCGGCAAGCACGTCAAAGTCCGCAGGCTGACGGTCTTCACTTCCGGCGTCTCGTCACCCGAGATGAAGCGGCGAATGTTCATCGCGTCC
>DASRXO010000206.1:0-15182 GCA_035654095.1 Telluria sp. | reverse complement strand
TATTTCATTTTGACAGGGTATTTCAAACGTCGTAGCCCTGACGCAGAACGGCGGCGTTACGAGATGTGGGATGATGGGGCCGTGTTCAGCATACGCGACGGCAAGTGCGGCGGCGACCCAAATGCGTCGGAGACTTTCGATGCGCGCGACCCAAACGCAGACAACACCGGCAACGTGCCGATTCCAATCCTGCGGGAGTTGGCCCGCGACTTGGCCGTGCAAACGGTCCGGGCGTTCGGCGGCGCTGATAAGCTGCGAGCCGAGATCAAGAACCAGCGCATCGACTTCGACACCCTATCGCCGGAATTGCAGGAAGCGTTTCGACCATACTTTCCTGCGGCGACCAAGTAGGCCAGAAAAGCGCGGCGGCAGAGTCTATTGTGGAGTGGGCAGGGCGCAGGCTCACGTTGGCGGTGCGCAGGCTTCGGTGAATTTCCCTGGTCTTGAAGTGCTGTCGGAGGTTTGGCGGGATTGCGATACGGAAGTGCAAGATGCCGGATCGCGCCCGGTGTAGGTTCTGTGCACCCATGTGCACCCACGGTGTCACACCCATGGCACACCCACGGGGTCAACCCACGGGGTCAAACCCGACAATCGGCACACCCACGGGGTCAAACCCGACAATTGGACATGTGTTGGTCGGCGGAATAGCTGCGTAAGGGAATGTTGAGAAATAAAAAAAAATCGCCTGCGGCGATTTGCCTGGTTGGAGGTAGAGACGGAAGGCAAGAAATCGCCTGTGCGATTTCCTTTAGTCAGACGAATCGGAGAGCCTTGCGCTTGCAAGCGCAAGTCGCTTCGCAGGCTCGCCGCATGCGGCTCGAAACCCCTGCTCCGCCCCGCGGACGCGGGTCCGATTCCCGCCGCCCCCACCGCCGCAAAAAAAAACCGCCCACTGGGCGGTTTTTTGATGCGGTGGTGGAGGCGGCGGGAATCGAACCCGCGTCCGCAAGCACTCTACAGACAGTTCTACATACTTAGCACTGCCATTTAATTTAACCGGTACAACGCGGACGTGCACGCTGTGTACAAGCGAGTTACCTTAGATTTAGTCCCATGCCAAGTAACCCGGCACAGAACGAGTCCCTGTAAATGACTCTAGAGCTTTTGACGGCCCACCCCAGGGACGAGGTGTTCTAGAGCTAACAGCGATTAAGCTGCCAGTGCGTACGAGTTATCGTTTGCAGTTAAGTTTTTTCTGGTTGTATTTACGAGGTGGCCAGCCCTCGGTATGCCCTGCGCTGCTTCGCAACCCACGTCGAAACCAGGTCGCCCCCACAGACCTCCATTGTAGCGCAATACGCGCCCCCTCGCTGCTTCTCAGGGGGGCGGCGAAATATTCATCGCGTACGTACGCACAATGACAATTTTGCGATATTGTTACGAACTTGATTCAATCGGAAAGCGTTCATGGGTGGAGAAACCAGGGTAGCCTGCATCGTCTGCGGCGCCACCACGTCCGCGGGCCTGGCGGCATGGCATGCAGCCTGCCCGGCATGCGACTACCAGAGCGGCGCGCTCGACGCGGCGATCAACGACCAACAGGCGCACGGCCTGGTCAGCGAGGCCGACCGCGAGCTGGGCCTCAAGGCGCTGCGCCAGGAGAATTTCCGCGTCATCGCCGGCTACGCCAGCCGCTACGCGCGGCCCGGCGCGAAGACCTTGCTGGACGTCGGCAGCGCCCACGGCTGGTTCCTCGAGGCGGCGCGAGAGCGTTTCAATGTGCTCGGTATCGAGCCGGACGCCGCGGTCGGCACGCGCGCGGCGGCGCGTGGACTGCCGGTGCGCCGCGGCTATTTTCCCGAGGTGCTGGAAGCGGGCGAGCGCTTCGACGTGATCGTCTTTAACGACGTCATCGAACACATTCCCGACATTCGCGGCGCGCTGGCGGCATGCAGCGAACGCCTCAACGCGGACGGCATCCTGATCCTGAACCTGCCCAACTGCCGCGGCTTCTTCTATCGCCTGGCCAAGCTGCTGGCGCGGCTCGGATGGCAGGCGCCGTTCGACCGGCTCTGGCAAAAAGGACTGCCGTCGCCGCACGTTCATTACTTCAACCGCAGCAACCTGACGGCGTTGGTCGAACAGCAGGGCTTCACGCCAGTGGCCGATGCGGAGTTGCCGTCGCTGCGCGCAGGCGGCTTGCTGCAAAGGATCCGGGCGGGCAACGTCGGCGCCGTGGCCGCCTACGCGCAATACCTCGCGGTGCTGTGCGCGATCCCGGTGTTGCGCCTGCTCCCCAGCGATATTATCGTGTGCGTCTACCGCAAGCCTGCCGCCGCGTGATGAAGTTCACGCCACCAGTTCGGCGCCGGCGATGAGGCCGCGCAGCGTCGCGACCAAGGCGGCCGGCGAATCGAGCAGGTAGTCCGCGCCCCAGGTAGCCGGCTCGATCGAGCCGCAATAACCCCAGCCGCAGGCCACGGTGGCCATGCCGGCCGCGCGGCCCGCTTCCACGTCGCGCAGGTCGTCGCCCACGTACCAGCAATGCTCGGGCGCGATGCCGAGCCGCTGTGCGGCCTCCAGCAGCGGCGCCGGATGCGGCTTGGCGTGCGGCGTCGTATCGCCCGACACCACGCAGCCCGCATGCGCCAGTCCGATCAGCGGAATCAGCGGATCGGTGAAGCGCGCCGGCTTGTTGGTGACCACGCCCCACGCCATGCCCGCCTGCGCGATCGCGTCGAGCAGCGCGGGCACGCCGTCGAACAGCGTGCTGTGCACCGCCATCGCGGCCTGGTAGTGGTTGAACCACTGGACCCGCAGTTCCTCGTAGCCGGCATCGCCCGGCGTGAGCCCAAACGCCGCGCCTATCATGCCGCGCGCGCCGGCCGATGCGGTCGGGCGCAGCAGCGCGTACGGTGTCGGTTCCAGTCCGCGTTCGGTGCGCAGCTTGTTGACGGCCGCGGCCAGGTCGGGCGCCGTATCCGCCAACGTGCCGTCGAGGTCAAACAGGATGGCACGCGGTGCCGACGTCGGAGTAGGGCGGATCATAAAGAGGGCGGGAAAAGATTAGAGCGGACGGCTGCAGGCCACCATGTAGTTCACGTCGGTGTCCTGGTTGAGCGCATAGATTTTGGTGAGCGGGTTGTAGCTCAGCCCCTTCAGCCCATCGACCTGCAAGCCGGCCTCGCGCACGAACTGCGACAGCTCGGCCGGCGTGATGAACTTGGCGTAATCGTGGGTGCCCTTGGGCAGCATGCGCAGCAGGTATTCGGCGCCCACGATGGCGAACAGATACGCTTTCGGATTGCGGTTCAGGGTCGAGAAAAACACCTGCCCGCCGGGCTTGACCAGGGTCGCCGCGGCCTTCACGATCGCGGCCGGATCCGGCACGTGCTCAAGCATCTCCATGCAGGTCACGACGTCGAACTGGCCCGGCTCCCGGGCCGCCATGTCCTCGGCCGCGATGTGCTGGTAGCGCACCTCCACGCCCGATTCGAGGCTGTGCAGGTCGGCCACTTTCAACGCCCGTTCGGATAGGTCGATGCCGGTGACCTTGGCGCCTTTGCGCGCCATCGATTCGGTCAGGATGCCGCCGCCGCAGCCGATGTCGATCACCTTCTTGCCGGCCAGCGCGACGCGCGCGTTGATCCATTCCAGGCGCAGCGGATTGATCTCGTGCAGGGGGCGGAACTCGGACGTGGGATCCCACCAGCGGTGGGCGAGTTCGCTAAATTTCTGGATTTCGAGTGGGTCGGCGTTCATAGGCGGAATAATAGCGGGAAATTGCAGGACGGGGCGGACGCGAGCATAAAAAAAACGCCGTCGTTCTCCCCATTGGGGAAAACGACGACCAAAAAAAACCCCGCCGTAGCGGGGTTCTTGTGAAGCGGACAAGCCCGGATTACTTGGCGGTGCTGCGGGTGCCGACCACTTCGATTTCGACGCGACGGTTCTGGGCGCGGCCACTGGCGCTCTTGTTGTCGGCCACAGGCTGCTTCTCGCCCTTGCCTTCGGTGTAGATGCGGTTCGCTTCCACGCCCTTCGACTGCAGGTAAACCTTGACCGCTTCAGCGCGGCGCACCGACAGCTTCTGGTTGTAGGCATCGGTACCCACCGAGTCGGTATGGCCGACCGCGATGATCACTTCGAGGTTGATGCCCTGCAGTTTCGAGCCCAGGTCGTCCAGCTTGGCTTTGCCTTCAGGCTTCAGCACGGCCTTGTCGAAGTCGAAGAACGCGTCGGCCGCGAAGCTGACTTTTTCCGAGGTCGGCACTGGCGCGACGATAGGCGCAGGTGCAGGCGCCGGCGCAGGGGCAGCCACTGGCGGTGGTGGCGGCGGCGCTACGCACTTGCCGTTTTCGAGCTTCTCCGGCTCCACGCAGATCGGCAGGTCGCAGCCTGGCACCGCATCGGCGGGAGTCCAGTAACCGGTACGCCAGCACAGACCGAAAGGATCGCGCGCGATCACGCCACGCGCATCCTGAACATAGGCACTGATCGGCGTCTTGGCCTGCAGGTCCGTGGTCAGGGGCGCGTACGGTGGCGCGGTTTGCGCGAATACGCTACCTGCCAGCAGTGCAGAGGCGGCGAGCATAAGCGTGACGATTTTTTTCATATTTTTTTCCTTTCGGGGGTGATATTCGCAGTGCAAACTGCGCAACTTGAATGCATAGGCAAGATTTTAACATGTTGCCAAGCAACCCGTTTTGAATTGTGAAACAGGCAATTAACTTCCCGGCCATTTTGCCACAGGCACTCGAATCCCACGACTGCACGCAAATCAAACGTGCCCAATCTTGGTGCCATGTTGTTTTCATGCAACGCGCTGCCGAGAGGGCGCTTTGGGTGCTTGACAAGCCTCGCCGCCGCACCAGTTTGGGGCCTCCAAACCGTTTGGAGGAATTGCGCTGCTGCTATACCGCGCATGCTAAAATCCCACGCTTGTAACATAACCACAGCCTGAGATCAGTCCCTGCCAATGGATCAATTCGCAAAAGAAACAATCCCCATTTCCCTCGAAGAAGAGATGCGCAAGAGCTACCTCGATTACGCCATGAGCGTAATCGTAGGCCGCGCCTTGCCGGATGTGCGCGACGGCCTGAAGCCGGTGCACCGGCGCGTCCTGTTCGCGATGCACGAGATGAATAACGTCTACAATCGGCCATACGTCAAGTGCGCCCGGGTAGTCGGCGAGACCATGGGTAAGTATCACCCGCACGGCGATGCCTCGATCTACGACACGCTGGTGCGCATGGCGCAGGACTTCTCGCTGCGCTACACCCTGGTCGACGGCCAGGGCAACTTCGGCTCGATCGACGGCGACAGCGCCGCGGCGATGCGCTACACCGAGTGCCGGCTCGACAAGATCGCCGGCGAGATCCTGGCCGACATCGACAAGGACACGGTCGACTTCCAGCCCAACTACGACGGCAAGGAAAAAGAGCCGACCGTCCTGCCGACCAAGATCCCCAACCTGCTGATCAACGGCTCGTCCGGCATCGCGGTGGGCATGGCGACCAACATCCCGCCGCACAACCTGACCGAAGTGATCAACGGCGCGCTGCACGTGCTGCGCAACCCGGATTGCTCGATCGACGAGCTGATCGAACTGATCCCGGCGCCCGACTTCCCGACTGCCGGCATCATTTACGGCGTCTCGGGCGTGCGCGACGGTTACCGCACCGGCCGCGGCCGCGTGGTGATGCGCGCCAAGACCCACTTCGAGGAATACGGCAAGGACGGCGGCCGCATCGCGATCATCGTCGACGAGCTGCCCTACCAGGTCAACAAGAAGTCGCTGCTCGAGCGCATCGCCGAGAACGTGCGCGACAAGAAGCTCGAAGGCATCTCCGACATCCGCGACGAGTCCGACAAGTCGGGCATGCGCGTGGTCATCGAACTGAAGCGCGGCGAAGTGCCGGAAGTGGTGCTCAACAACCTGTACAAGCAGACCCAGTTGCAGGACACCTTCGGCATGAACATGGTGGCGCTGGTCAACGGCCAGCCGAAGCTGCTGAACCTCAAGCAGATGCTGCAGTGCTTCCTGTCGCACCGCCGCGAAGTGGTCACGCGCCGCACCGTGTTCGAGCTGCGCAAGGCGCGCGAGCGCGGCCACATGCTCGAAGGCCTGGCCGTCGCACTGGCGAATATCGACGACTTCATCGCCATCATCAAGGCCGCGCCGACGCCGCCGATCGCCAAGACCGAACTGATGGCGCGCGCCTGGGATTCGTCGCTGGTGCGCGAAATGCTGACGCGTACCGCCGAAGGCACAACCGTGGGCGGCATCGACGCCTTCCGGCCCGAGCACCTGCCGAAGCACTACGGCATGCAGCAGGACGGCCTGTACAAGCTGTCCGACGAACAGGCGCAGGAAATCCTGCAGATGCGCCTGCAGCGCCTGACCGGCCTTGAGCAGGACAAGATCGTCAACGAGTACAAGGAAGTCATGGCGCACATCGCCGACCTGCTGGATATCTTGTCCAGGCCGGAACGCGTGACCACCATCATCACCGACGAGATGACCTTGGTGATGAACGAATACGGCGTCGGCAACAAGGACGTGCGCCGCTCGACCATCGAACTGAACGCCACCGACCTCGAGACCGAAGACCTGATCACGCCGCAGGACATGGTGGTGACGCTGTCGCACACCGGCTACATGAAGTCGCAGCCGATCTCCGAGTACCGCGCGCAGAAGCGCGGCGGACGCGGCAAGCAGGCGATGGCGACCAAGGAAGAGGACTGGATCGACCAGCTGTTCATCGCGAATACGCACGACTACATCCTGTGCTTCTCGAACCGCGGCCGGATGTACTGGCTGAAGGTGTGGGAAGTGCCGCAAGGCTCGCGCAACTCGCGCGGCAAGCCGATCGTCAACATGTTCCCGCTGCAGGACAACGAGAAGATCACCGTGGTGCTGCCGCTATCGGGCGAAAACCGCACCTTCCCGGAAGACCATTTCGTGTTCATGGCGACCAGCCTGGGCACCGTCAAGAAGACGCCGCTGAAGGACTTCAGCAATCCGCGCAAGGCCGGCATCATCGCGGTCGACCTGGACGACGGCGACTTCCTGATCGGCGCCGCGCTGACCGACGGCCAGCACGACGTGATGCTGTTCTCCGACTCCGGCAAGGCGGTGCGCTTCGACGAGAACGACGTGCGTCCGATGGGCCGTACGGCGCGTGGCGTGCGCGGCATGAACCTGGAAGACGGGCAGAATGTGATTGCGCTGCTGGTGGCCGAGAACGAGCAGCAGTCGGTGCTGACGGCAACCGAGAACGGCTTCGGCAAGCGCACCCCGATCACCGAGTACACGCGCCATGGCCGCGGCACCAAGGGTATGATCGCGATCCAGACCAGCGAGCGTAATGGCAAGGTGGTGGCGGCCACCTTGGTGGATACGACCGACGAGATCATGCTGATCACGACCGGCGGTGTATTGATCCGGACCCGGGTCAGCGAAATCCGCGAGATGGGGCGCGCGACGCAGGGCGTGACCTTGATCGCGGTGGAAGACGGCACCAAGCTGAGCGGGCTGCAGCGCATCGTCGAAACCGACCTCGAAGACGTGGATTTGGAGCCGACCCCGGAGTAACCGGGGCAGAGATAAATAGGGTCGGAGTTTTTTTTCGCGGTTTCATGCGAAAATTACTCTGACCCTATTTATCGGACCGCAAGTCCGCGCCGCTGGCCGGCCCGAATAAAAGGGGTCAGAGTAATTTTCGCCGGAAAAGCCCGGCGAAAAAAAACTCTGACCCCATTTATTCGTCCGGGTTTCCGCTTTTAAATCAAAGGACCACGCAGTGCCTCAGATCTACAACTTCTCCGCCGGCCCCGCCGTGCTGCCCAAGGAAGTCCTCGCGCAAGCCGCGGCCGAGATGCTCGACTGGCACGGCAGCGGCATGTCCGTGATGGAGATGAGCCACCGCGGTCCCGAATTCATCTCGATCTACGAAGCCGCCGTGCGCGACCTGCGCGAGCTGCTGGCCGTCCCCGACAACTACAAGATCCTGTTCCTGCAAGGCGGCGGCCTCGGCGAAAACGCCATCGTCCCGCTTAATCTGGTCGGCCGCCAGCCGCATCCGGCCACCATCGACTTCGTCCACACCGGCTCCTGGTCCGGCAAGTCGATCAAGGAAGCGGCGCGCTACGCCTACGTCAACGTGGCCGCCGCGCCGCCCGACGGCAGATTCACCGCCGTCCCGCCGCAGGAAAGCTGGCAGCTCACCAAAGACGCGGCCTACCTCCACATCTGCACCAACGAAACCATCGACGGCGTCGAATTCGACTTCGTGCCGACGGTGCAGGGCGATACCCCGATCGTGGCCGATATGTCCTCGCACATCCTGTCGCGCGTGATCGACGTGTCCAGGTACGGCGTGATCTTCGCCGGCGCCCAAAAGAACATCGGCCCGGCCGGCCTGACGCTGGTGATCGTGCGCGACGACCTGCTTGGCCACGCGCTGCCGGTCTGCCCGTCCGCGTTCGACTGGCTCACCGTGGCCGACCACGACTCGATGTACAACACGCCGCCCACCTACGCCATCTACATCGCGGGCCTGGTGTTCGCCCACCTCAAGCGGCAGGGCGGGGTGGCGGCCATGGAACAGCGTAATATCGCCAAGGCGAAGCTGCTGTACGCGACGCTGGACGCCGACGACTTCTACCAGAACCGCGTCGCCAAAGACTGCCGTTCGCGCATGAACGTGCCGTTCTTCCTGCGCGATGAAACACTGAACGAACAATTCCTGGCCGGCGCAAAAGCGCGCGGCCTGCTGCAACTGAAGGGCCACAAGTCCGTCGGCGGTATGCGCGCATCGATCTACAACGCGATGCCGATCGAGGGCGTGCAAGCCCTGGTCGATTATTTGAACGAGTTCGCCGGCCGCTGAACCGTCGTTCCCGCGAAGGCGGGAACCCATACCGCGCTGAACAGGGTGGCGAAGTATGGGTTCCCGCTTTCGCGGGAACGACGACGCAGGGCCGCATAACGCTTACATTAGACCATGACAGACAAACTCAAACCCCTGCGCGAACAGATCGATGCCATCGACGCGCAAATCCTCGACCTGCTGAACCGCCGCGCGCGCGTCGCGCAGGAAGTCGGCCACGTGAAGGCCGAAACCAGGGCGCCCGTCTTCCGGCCCGAGCGCGAGGCGCAGGTGCTGCGCGGCGTGGCCGAACGCAATCCCGGCCCGCTCAAGACGGCCGCGGTCCAGACCATCTTCCGCGAGATCATGTCGGCCTGCCGCGCGCTCGAAAAGCGCGTCACCGTGGCCTACCTCGGCCCGGCCGGCACCTTCAGCGAACAAGCCGTGATCCAGCAATTCGGCAGCGCGGTCGACGGCCTGCCTTGCGTGTCGATCGACGAAGTGTTCCGCGCCACCGAGGCCGGCACCGCGGACTTCGGCGTGGTCCCGGTCGAGAACTCGTCGGAGGGCGCGGTCAACCGCACGCTCGACCTGCTGCTCGGGACCACCGCCATCATCAGCGGCGAGGTGTCGATCGCGGTCCATCACAGCCTGATGACCACGACCGGCACGATGGAGGGCGTGACCATGGTCTGCGCCCATTCGCAGGCGCTGGCGCAGTGCCAGGGCTGGCTCAACCAGCACTACCCGACCATCGAACGGCGCGCGGTGGCCTCGAACGCCGAAGCCGCGGTCCTTGCCAGCAAGGACGCCACCGTGGCCGCCATCGCCAGCGAGATGGCGGGCGAGCAGTACCGCCTCGGCGTGGTGCAGGCCCACATCCAGGACGACCCCAACAACCGCACCCGCTTCGCGGTGATCGGCCAGTTGCAGACCACTCCCTCCGGCGAAGACCGCACCTCGCTGGTGCTGTCGGTACCGAACAAGGCCGGCGCGGTCTACAAGCTGCTCGCGCCGCTGGCTACGCACGGCGTGTCGATGACGCGCTTTGAATCGCGCCCGGCCCGCATCGGCACCTGGGACTACTACTTCTACGTCGATATCGAAGGCCATGCCCACGACACCGCGGTCGCCAACGCGCTGCACGAACTCAAGGACAACGCCGCCTTCTTCAAGGTGCTGGGCTCCTATCCGCTCAGCCTCTAACACATTTCGAGAACCTTTCATGCCCAAGCAATTCGGTCCAGATTACGTCCGCGCCATCGCTCCCTACCAGGCCGGCAAACCCATCGCGGAAGTCGCGCGCGAGTTCGGCCTCGACGAGGCCAGCATCGTCAAATTGGCCTCCAACGAAAACCCGTTCGGCGTGCCGGAATCGAGCGTCAAGGCGATGGCCGCCGCGGCCGCGGATCTGGGCCGCTACCCGGACGCCAACGGCTTCGAGCTGAAGGCCGCGCTGGCGAAGCGCTACGACGTGCCGGCCGACTGGATCACGCTCGGCAACGGCAGTAACGACATCCTCGAAATCGCGGCGCACGCCTTCGTGCAAAGGGGCCAGGCCGTGGTCTACGCGCAGTACTCGTTCGCGGTGTACGCGCTGGCCACGCAGGGCGTCGGCGCGCGCGCGATCGTGGTGCCGGCCAAGAATTACGGCCACGACCTCGACGCCATGGCCGCCGCGATCGATGCCGACACCAAGCTGGTGTTCATCGCGAATCCGAATAACCCGACCGGCACCTTCATCCCGGCCGCGCGGATCGAAGCCTTCCTCAAGCAAGTGCCGCCGGACGTGATCGTGGTGCTGGACGAGGCCTACAACGAATTCCTCGCGCCCGAACAGCAGTTCGAGTCGGCGCAGTGGGTGCGCACCTACCCCAACCTGGTGGTCTCGCGCACCTTCTCGAAAGCCTACGGGCTGGCCGGCCTGCGGGTCGGTTTCGCGATCGCGCAGCCGGCGCTGACCGACCTGATGAACCGCATCCGCCAGCCGTTCAACGTCAATTCGCTGGCCCAGGCCGCGGCCATCGCCGCCCTCAACGACAAGCAGTTCCTCGACATGGGCGCGAAGAACAACGCGGCCGGCTACCTGCAGTTCGTCGAGGCGTTCGAGGAGATGGGCCTCGAGTACGTGCCCTCGTTCGGTAACTTCGTGCTGGTGAAAGTCGGCGAGGATGAAGGCGCCGGCGCGCGCATCAACCTGGCTTTGCTCAAGCAGGGCGTGATCGT
Organism: Telluria sp.; assembly: GCA_035654095.1. GTDB lineage: Bacteria > Pseudomonadota > Gammaproteobacteria > Burkholderiales > Burkholderiaceae_D > Telluria_A. The sequence goes on along the minus strand of DASRXO010000206.1, from coordinate 4,140 downwards.
GCGCCCGGTCGGCAATTACGGCCTGCCGCAGTGGCTGCGCATCTCGATCGGCCTGCCGCAGGAGAACGCGATCTTCATCGCGGCCCTCAAGAAAGCGCTGGCCTGACGTGTTCGATAAGGTCGTCATCTTCGGCGTTGGCCTGATCGGCGGTTCGTTCGCGCTGGCGCTCAAGCACGCGGGCGCAGCCGGCGCCATCGTCGGCATGGGCCGCTCGCAGCAGGCGCTGGACCGCGCGCTGGAACTGGGCATCATCGACGCCGCGGGCGGGTCGATGGCCGACGCGATGCGCGGCGCCGACCTGGTGCTGATCGCCGCGCCGGTGGCGCAGACCGGCGCGATCCTCGCCGCGCTGCTGCCTTATCTCGAGCCGGGCACCGTGGTCACCGACGCCGGCAGCACCAAGTCGGACGTGGTGGCCGCCGCGCGCGCCGCGCTGGGCGAGAAGGTGGCGCAGTTCGTGCCGGGCCACCCGATCGCGGGCCGCGAATCGAACGGGCCGGACGCCGCCATCGTCGACCTCTATCGCGGCAAGAAGGCGGTGCTCACGCCGCTGCCCGAAAACGCGCAGGCCGATATCGAGCGCGTGGCCGCCGCCTGGACCCATTGCGGCGCGCTGATCCACCGCCTCACGCCGCAGGAGCACGACAAGGTGTTCGCAGCGGTGAGCCACCTGCCGCACCTGCTGGCCTACGCGCTGGTCGACGACATCGCCAACAAGCCGCACGCCGGCCTGTTGTTCCAGTACGCGGCCAGCGGTTTCCGCGACTTCACCCGCATCGCCGGCTCCTCGCCCGAGATGTGGCGCGACATCAGCCTGGCCAACCGCACGGCGCTAACCGGCGAGCTTGACGCGTATCTGGCACAATTGACGGGCCTGCGCGCCATGCTGGCCGCCGGCGACGGCGCCGCCATCGAGGCGGTCTACGCCAATGCCCAGCGCGCCCGCCAGCAATGGATAGGCGCCATCGAAGCGGCCGAAGCGCCGCGGCCGCAGGACACCGCCGAATAAGATTCTAGGATTTCAAGCATGACGCAGCAAAAACACTACCCGCATCACCTCGACCTCCAGCCCGTCACGCATGTGGAAGGCGTGGTGCGCCTGCCCGGCTCCAAGAGCATTTCGAACCGCACCTTGCTGCTGGCCGCGCTGGCCGAAGGCACGACCACCATCGTCGACCTGCTGGCCTCGGACGATACGCTCGTCATGCTGGGCGCGCTGCGCTCGCTCGGCATCGCATGGGAGCAGCTCGACGAGCGTACCCACGTGGTGCACGGCGCCGGCGGCGTGCTGCCGAACCACGCGGCCGACCTGTTCATGGGGAACGCCGGCACCGCGATCCGTCCGCTGACCGCGGCGCTGGCCGTGATCGGCGGCGACTACACGCTGCACGGCGTGGCGCGCATGCACGAGCGGCCGATCGGCGACCTGGTCGACGCGCTCAACGCGATCGGCACGCAGATCGAATACACCGGCGTCGCAGGCTACCCGCCGCTGCGCATCCGGCGCGGCCAGATTCACGCGCAGCGCATGTCGGTGCGCGGGAACGTGTCGAGCCAGTTCCTGACCGCGCTGCTGATGGCCGCGCCGCTGATGGCGCACCAGCACCCGGTCAGCATCGACGTGGTGGGCGAGCTGATTTCCAAGCCTTACATCGAGATCACCCTGAACCTGATGCGTCGCTTCGGCGTGACGGTGGAGCAGGACGGCTGGCGCTCGTTCACCGTGCAGCCGGGCCAGCGCTACCGCGGTCCGGGCACCATCCACGTCGAGGGCGACGCCTCGTCGGCCTCCTACTTCCTGGCAGCGGGCGCGATCGCCGGCGGGCCGGTGCGGGTCGAGGGCGTGGGGCGCGACAGCATCCAGGGCGACGTGCGCTTCTCCGATGCGCTGGAACAGATGGGCGTGACCATCACCAAGGGCGACAACTGGATCGAGGCCAGGTCGAACGGCGTGCTGAAGGCGATCGACGCCGACTTCAACCACATCCCGGATGCGGCGATGACGATCGCGGTGGCCGCGCTGTACGCCGACGGCACCAGCATCCTGCGCAATATCGCCAGCTGGCGCGTGAAGGAGACCGACCGCCTGTCGGCGATGGCGACCGAGCTGCGCAAGCTGGGCGCGCTGGTGGAGGAGGGCGCCGACTACATCGCGATCACGCCGCCGGCGGTGATCCAGGCGGCCACCATCGACACTTACGACGACCACCGGATGGCGATGTGCTTCTCGCTGGCCGCGCTCGACGGCAAGGCGCGGCGCGGCAACGCGATGCGCATCAACGACCCGAAATGCGTGGCCAAGACCTTCCCGGACTACTTCGAAGCCTTCCACGGCATCGCCCACGACAGGCTGCTCTGAGCATGTATCATCGGTGGGCATCTTCGATACCCACCCTACGCATGTATCATCGGTGGGCATCTTCGATACCCACCCTACGCAGGTATTGGACGGTAGGGTGGGTATCGCAGATGCCCACGCGGACCCGTCGAATTAAAGATTTAATAACACATGCCAACTACAAACATTCCTGTCATTACCATTGACGGCCCGACCGCCTCCGGCAAGGGCACGGTCGCCCACAAGCTGGCCGACAAACTGGGTTTCCATTACCTCGATTCTGGCGCGCTGTACCGCCTGACCGCCCTGATGGCGATCCGCCGCGCCACCGACCTGCACGACGAGCACGCCCTGGCGAAGCTGGCCGAGCACCTGCCGGCCAGCTTCACCGGCGGCGAGATCCTGCTGGCCAACGAGAGCGTCACCCACGCCATCCGCGCCGAGGAAGTCGGCAACCTGGCCTCGAAAATCGCCGCCTTGCCGGCCGTGCGCCAAGCCCTGTTCGGCCTGCAACTGGGCTTTCGCAAGGCGCCGGGACTGGTGGCCGACGGGCGCGACATGGGCACCGTGATTTTCCCGCACGCCCCGCTCAAGGTATTCCTCACCGCAAGTACCGAGGCGCGCGCGCAACGCCGATATAAGCAATTGATTGACAAGGGATTTTCTGCTAATATGGAAGACCTTCTGGCAGATTTGCAAGCGCGCGACGACCGGGATACGCACCGGGCCATCGCCCCGCTGGTGGCGGCGGAAGGCGCGCATATCCTCGATACTTCCAACATGACGGCCGATCAGGCCATCGACGAAGTGCTCAAGTGGTATGCGCACAAGTAGTTCTTTTGGCGTCTTCCTTGTGAAGGCTGTGTTTAACCTAACCCAGTTTAAGTCGCATCGTGCGATCTCTGCTGGCTAACTCGTGTACATCCTATGTCTACAGCAACAACAGAAGCAACCGGTATGGAAAGTTTTGCAGCGCTCTTCGAGGAATCGTTGTCGCGTCAAGATATGCGCTCCGGCGAAGTCATTTCCGCTGAAGTCGTGCGCCTCGACCACAATTTCGTGATCGTCAACGCCGGCCTCAAGTCCGAAGCTTTCATCCCCATCGAAGAATTCAAGAATGACCAGGGCGAACTGGAAGTCCAAGTAGGCGACTTCGTTTCCGTGGCCATCGAGTCGCTCGAAAACGGTTTCGGCGACACCATCCTGTCGCGCGACAAAGCCAAGCGCCTGGCGTCGTGGCTGGCTCTGGAAAAAGCCATGGAATCGGGCGAGATCGTCGTCGGTACCGTCAATGGCAAAGTCAAGGGCGGCCTGACCGTCCTGACCAACGGCATCCGCGCCTTCCTGCCGGGTTCCCTGGTCGATACCCGTCCGGTCAAGGACACCACCCCGTTCGAAGGCAAGACCCTGGAATTCAAGGTCATCAAGCTCGACCGCAAGCGCAACAACGTCGTTCTGTCCCGCCGTGCGGTGATCGAAGCGTCGATGGGCGAAGAGCGCCAGAAGCTGATGGAAACCCTGAAAGAAGGCACCGTCGTGACCGGCGTGGTCAAGAACATCACCGACTACGGCGCCTTCGTGGACCTGGGCGGCATCGACGGCCTGCTGCACATCACCGACCTGGCATGGCGTCGCGTGCGTCACCCGTCCGAAGTGCTGACCGTGGGCCAGGAAATCACCGCCAAGGTCCTGAAGTACGATCAGGAAAAGAACCGTGTCTCGCTGGGCGTCAAGCAACTGGGCGACGATCCATGGACCGGCCTGTCGCGTCGCTATCCGCAGAGCACCCGCCTGTTCGGTA
>DASRXO010000205.1:0-3461 GCA_035654095.1 Telluria sp. | reverse complement strand
GGCGTAGGCGGCCTGCATATCGGGCCACATCGCCAGCAGCTTGCGGGCGCCGGCGTCGAGGGCGTTGTCGCGCTCCGCGATCAGCGCATCGAAGTCCGCCGTGAAGTCGGCGCCCTTGTCGGCCGCGGCCAGCATGCGCTTGGACTCGCTCAGCTGCTGGCGCTCGCGCGCGAGGCGCACCTGCCTGTGCGTGGTCTTGTGGTAGCCGCGCACGGTATCGGCGATCTCGGCGAGGTAGCGCGCGCGGCTTGGCGGCACGATCACGTGCTTGCCGCTCGAGTGCCTGATCTCCGTCGCGGGCAGCTTGCCCGGCTTGGTCTCGAGGCCGAATTCGGCCAGCTTGGGCAGCAGGCCGTGGTACAGCGCGGTCACGCCGTCGTCGTTGAAGCGCGAGGCCTGGGTGCCGTAGACCGGCATCTCTTCCGGGCGCTTGTTCCACATTTCGCGGTTGCGCTGGTACTGCTTGGCGACGTCGCGCAGCGCGTCCTGCGAACCCTTGCGGTCGAATTTGTTGATCGCGATGAAGTCGGCGAAATCGAGCATGTCGATTTTCTCAAGCTGCGAGGCGGCGCCGAATTCGGGCGTCATCACGTACATCGACAGGTCGACGTGCGGCACGATCGCGGCGTCGCCCTGGCCGATGCCCGAGGTCTCGATGATCACCAGGTCGAAGCCGGCCACCTTGCAGGCGGCGATCACGTCGGGCAGGGCTTGCGAGATCTCGGAGCCCGCTTCGCGCGTGGCCAGCGAGCGCATGAACACGCGGACCTGGCCGTTCCACGGGTTGATCGCGTTCATGCGGATGCGGTCGCCCAGCAGCGCGCCGCCGGACTTGCGGCGCGACGGGTCGATCGAAATGATCGCGATGTTCAACGCGTCGCCCTGGTCGAGGCGGATGCGGCGCACCAGTTCATCGGTCAGCGAGGACTTGCCGGCGCCGCCGGTGCCGGTGATGCCCAGCGTCGGCACCGGCATGCCCTCGGCCGCGTCGTGCAGCGCCTTGCGCAGGGCCGGCGCGGCCTTGTCGTTTTCAAGCGCCGTGATCAGCTGGGCCAGAGGACGGTGGCGCTCGGCCACCTCGCCGCTGCGCAGCGGTTCGAGCGTGGTCGGCGAGTAGGTCGAGAGGTCGATGTCGCAAGCCTGGATCATCGATTGGATCATGCCGACGAGGCCCATGCGCTGGCCGTCTTCCGGGCTGAAGATGCGGGTCACGCCGTAGGCATGCAGGTCGGCGATTTCTTCGGGGACGATCACGCCGCCGCCGCCGCCATACACCTTGATGTGGGCGCCGCCGCGCTGCTTGAGCAGGTCGATCATGTACTTGAAGTATTCGACGTGGCCGCCCTGGTAGCTGGAGATGGCGATGCCTTGCACGTCCTCGGCCAGCGCCGCGGTCACCACTTCGTCGACCGAGCGGTTGTGGCCGAGGTGGACCACCTCCACGCCGTTCGACTGCAGGATGCGGCGCATGATGTTGATCGAGGCGTCGTGGCCGTCGAACAGCGAGGCGGCGGTGACGAAGCGCACCTTGTTGGCCAGCTTCGTCTGCTCGGGCACATTCAGTTTGGTGGCGGTGGTCAGGTCGTTCATGATGATCCTTGGTGATCTTGTACGTTATATGACGTTTACGTTAACGTCAAGTAGGGTGGGTACCGGAGGTGCCCACGCGGTGCGCCGGCCCGCGTGGGCATGAATGCCCACCCTACGCGGCGATCCTGCCTTTGGCGCCCGCCAGCAGCCGCGCCTTCTCGGCATGGAACTGGGCCACGGCCTTGTCCTTCACGTGACCGAACCCGCGCACCTGCTCCGGCAAGTTGGCCAGTTCGACCGCGGTGGCGAGGCTCTCCGCGTTCAGCCCGGCCAGCAGCCCATCGATCATCTGGCGGTACTCGACGATCAGCGCGCGCTCCGTCTTGCGCTCTTCAGTGTAGCCAAAAATATCGAAGGCGCCGCCGCGCAGGCCCTTGCATTTGGCCAGCAGCTTGAACGCGCTCCACATCCACGAGCCGAATTCGGCTTTCACCAGATGGCCCTTGGCGTCCTTCTTCGCCAGCAGCGGCGGGGCCAGATTGAATTTGACCGAGAACGGGCCCTCGAACTGCGCCTTGAGCTGCTCGACGAAACGGCCATCGGTGTACAGGCGCGCGACTTCGTATTCGTCCTTGTAGGCCATCAGCTTGAAGTAGTACTTGGCCACCGCGGTCGACAGCTTGTTGCCGATGCCGAGCGGCGTTTCGGCCGCCCGCACGCGCGCCACCAGGTCTTCATACAGTGCGGCGTACGCGGCGTCCTGGTAGGCGGTCAGGAACTCGACGCGCTTCTTGATGACGTTCTCCAGGCTTTGCGGCATCTGCACCACGATGGCCTGGGTCGGTGTCGCCACCTTCTCGACGCGCTTGAGGTCCACCGCCGCGCGCCGGCCCCACAGGAAGCTCTTCTTGTTCGACGCCACGCCCACGCCATTGAGTTCGATCGCGCGCAGCAGCGCCGCTTCGGTCAGCGGGATGCGGCCTTTCTGCCAGGCGTAACCGAGCATGAACAGGTTGGCGGCGATCGAGTCGCCCATCAGCGCGGTGGCCAGCTTGGTGGCGTCGATGAAGTCGGCGCTGTCGGCGGCCGGCGCGCCCACCGATTCCATGATCAGCGCGCGCACTTCTTCCGCCGGATACTGCCAGTCGGCGTTCTGCGCGAAGGTGCCGGGCGGCTGCTCGTGCAGGTTGATGACGGCCATGGTGCGGCCTGGACGCATCTTCGAGATCGCATCCTGGGCGCCGGCGGTCAGCATGTCGCAGCCGAGGATCAGGTCCGCCTCGCCGGTGGCGATGCGCTGCGCGCGCAAATGGGCGGGCGAGCGGGCGATCTTGACGTGCGAAGTGACCGAGCCGTTTTTCTGCGACATGCCGGTCATGTCGAGCACCGACGCGCCCTTGCCTTCGAGGTGGGCGGCCATCCCCATCAGCGCGCCGACCGTGATCACGCCGGTGCCGCCGATGCCGTTGATCAGGATGTTGTAGGGCTGGTCGCACTGAGGCAGCACCGGTTCGGGCAGTGCGCCGAAGCCGTCGTCGGCATTGTCCTTGGTGACGCCGGCCTTCGATTTTTTCAGCGCCCCGCCTTCGACCGTGACGAAGCTCGGGCAGAAGCCCTTCACGCACGAGTAGTCCTTGTTGCAGGACGACTGGTCGATGGTGCGCTTGCGGCCAAACTCGGTTTCCTTGGGCAGGATCGAGACGCAGTTGGACTGGATGCCGCAATCGCCGCAGCCTTCGCACACCGCCTCGTTGATCACCATGCGCTTGTTCGGGTCGGGGAACTCGCCCTTCTTGCGGCGGCGCCGCTTCTCGGCCGCGCAGGTCTGGTCGTAGATGATGACGGTGACGCCTTCGATCTCGCGCAGCTCGCGCTGGACCGCGTCCATCTCCTTGCGGTCGTGCAGGCTGACGATGGCCGGCAGCGCCGAG
>DASRXO010000204.1:0-2416 GCA_035654095.1 Telluria sp. | reverse complement strand
CAGGCGGCGCGCATCGGCCTCGAATTTCTTCATCTCGGCCCGGGTGTAGCCGTCGCCGAGGATCAGCAGGTCCACCTTCTGCGGCGACGGGCCGCCGCGGCGGATCGCGATCGGCAGCGCCGGCGCCGGCCCCTGCTTGCGTACCACCTCGGGCGCATCGGCGTCGACCTCCACGCTCCACGTCAGCGCGAACTGGTTGCGGTCGTCGCGCTTGAGGATGCGCACCCGCACCGGCTTGTCGAACTTCGGAAAGCGCACCGACTCGTGGAAGCCGCGGCTCATGCGGCCTGCTTCGTCGGTGGTGCGCCATTCGCCGAAGATGGTCGAGAAGCCGCGCGAATACAGCAGCTCGCCGGTCTTGGCGTCCACCACCTCGAGCAGGTTCTGGCCGCGGTTGCTGCGGTCGATGGTCTGCGTCATGTCGCCCGGCCAGGGCAGCGCTTCGATCAGTACGCGCTCCAGCGCATACTGGTCGGACAGCGCATTGCCGCTGTGGGTGTAATCGACGCGCACCGTGGCAGGGACTTGGGCCTGGGCCGCGCCGGCGGCCAGCGCCAGCACCAGGGCCAGCGAGCGGAATGGGGAAAAGCGCATGGCGGTTCCTAGCGGGGTGGGATCGTGCAGCATTGTAATCCCGCCCGCAGGCCGCTTGAAGCGCTATTTGTACTGGTACAGCGGCTGGCGGATCTGGATCGGCCGGATATCGAGTCGCAGGTTGTAGACCGAGTAGGCGTCCGACAGCGAGGACGCGTAACCGACGCTGTCCTTGGCGCGGCTGAAGCGAAACTCGAAGCCGAGGTCGGGTTGCAGGTCGCGCGGACTGCCGAGGGTGATGCCGATCGCCTCCGGCTGGTCGCTGTCGATCAGCTTGCCCATCAGGTCCACCACCGTGCTGTTGCCGAGGATGTCGGCATTGAACAGCGGGCCGTGATAGTAAGGCCTGGATTGATCGAGCTGGCCTTCGGCCTTGTCCTGGCCGGGCGTGAACACGCGGGTGGCGATGTTGAAGCGGTCGCCGGTGTCGAGGTAGCTGAGCCTGACGTTGCTGACGTTGAACACGCCGGCGCTGACGCTGGCGTCGGCCAGGTCGACCAGCAGCGCGCCCTTGTAGCCGACCACTTCGACGTCGCGATTCGGGCTGACCACCATCGCCGTATTCTCGTCGATGCCCAGGCCCAGCTTGTAGCCTTTCTTGAGCATGGCCGGCAGCATGCGTGCGAAGCGCCCGCGCACCAGCAGATGCTGGTCGATGAACACGTCGTTGCCGATGAAGCCGAGGCCGGGCGCGATTTCGCGGCCGTCGCCGATCCCGTTCTTGAGCGTGGCCAGCACCGGCTTGGCCTCGTCGAACATCGAGCTGCTCATGATGGCGGCGCCGGCGCTGGAGCCGGCGATCACGCCGCCGTGCCGGTACATCTCCCACAGCGCGTCGAGCACCAGGGTGTTGCTGCCGTCGGGGCGGCGCAGTGCGCGCGTGATGCGGCCCTGGTCGCCGCCGGCGAAGTAGGCGCCGCCGGCCGCGCGCACCGCGGCGGCCAGCGCGGGATCCTCGGCGGCCGCCTGGTAATCGATGCCGGCCAGCCTGACCGCGACCGGCACGAAGAAGGCATTGGCGCCGTATTTATCGAGCCAGTCGACATTGCTCTTGCCTGCTTTTTCGGGGCTGGACGCGGCCGACGCGAACACCGCGATGCGCGCGCCCTTGCCGCCCGCAAGCTGCACGATGCGCTCCCACACCGGGGCATTGTCGGGACGTAGCGCGCCGCCGATGATCACCAGCGAACCTTTGGGCGGCGCGTCCGCATCGGCGGCCTGCGCGCCGAAGCCGGCGGCGGCCAGCCACACGAGCGCCGCGTGGCACAGGGTCCTGAACATGATGGCTCCTGCAGAAAAAAAGGCGGGCACCTTGTGAAGAAATGGTACGCCGGATCCGGAAACGGCGGCGCAATGTTGAGCAGCTCGAGGATACGCGCGCGCAGCCCGCCGCCTTTGTCGAGGCTCAACGAGCAAGGCTCAACTGAGATAGATGTTGGGGAAGTAGCGTTCCATCAGCGTTTCGGGGCGCTGCGGCGGGGTGAAGCCGAACTGCTCGTAAAGACGCTGGGCGTCGCCGGTGGCCAGGGTGAACCGGCGCAGGCCCTTGAGGCTGGGATGGGTGAGCACCGCCTGCATCAGCATCTTGGCGTAGCCGCGCCCGCGGTACTCCGGCACCACGAACACGTCGACCAGGTTGCCGAAGGTCGCGTAGTCGGTGATCACGCGGGCGAACGCCACCTGCCGTCCGTCGACATAGCCGCCGAAGCACAGCGAATTCTCGATCGCGCGGTCGACCACCGCGCGCGAAATGCCGACCGCCCAGGTCGACTGCTCGCTCAGGAAACGGTAAATCAGCGGGACGTCGAGCGCCCCGCGGTCG
>DASRXO010000203.1:0-3293 GCA_035654095.1 Telluria sp. | reverse complement strand
GTGGCGCAGCGCTTCGTTGAGCGACTTGTAAGAGTCGGAAAGGTCGGTGTACTTGCCGCACATCCCGATCGTCACTTCGCGCCGCGGGTGCTCGACTTCGTTGACCAGCTCGTCCCAGCGCTTGAGGTTGGCGGGCGGCGTGTTGATGCGCAGCTTGTCGCAGATGAGCCCATCGAGGCCCTGCTCATGCAGCATGCGCGGCACCTTGTAGATGGTGTCGGCGTCCCACACCGAGATCACGGCCGCTTCCTCGACGTTCGAGAACAGCGAGATCTTGGCGCGCTCGTCGTTCGGGATCGGGCGGTCGGCGCGGCACAGCAGCGCGTTCGGCGAGATGCCGATTTCGCGCAGCTTTTGCACGCTGTGCTGGGTCGGTTTGGTCTTCAGTTCGCCGGCCGAGGCGATGTAGGGCACCAGCGTCAGGTGCACGAAGGCGGCCGACTTGCGCCCCGCGCGCAGGCTCAGTTGGCGCGCCGCTTCGAGGAAGGGCAGCGATTCGATGTCGCCCACGGTGCCGCCGATTTCGACCAGCGCCACGTCCACCCCTTCGGCGCCGCGATAAATATAGTCCTGGATTTCATTGGTGATGTGCGGGATCACCTGCACCGTCTTGCCGAGGTACTCGCCGCGGCGCTCCTTGCGGATCACCGATTCGTAGATCTGGCCGGTGGTGAAGTTGTTCACCTTTTTCATGCGGGTGCTGATGAAGCGCTCGTAGTGGCCGAGATCGAGGTCGGTCTCGGCGCCGTCGTCGGTGACGAACACCTCGCCGTGCTGCATCGGGCTCATGGTCCCCGGATCGACGTTGATGTACGGGTCCAGCTTGAGCATGGTGACTTTGAGGCCGCGCGATTCGAGGATCGCGGCGAGGGAGGCGGCGGCAATCCCCTTACCAAGGGAAGACACGACGCCGCCAGTGACGAAGACAAATTTGGTCATTGCAGATGGTGCCGAACGGCACATGCGGGAAATTGAAATTATACCTTAAACCGGCGAAAGCTTCCTCAAAACAAGGCAAAAAAGCCGGAACGCGGAGCAAAACCGGGGGCCGATGCGTGCCGGCAAGCGCACCCGGCCAAGGTGTGCCAGCGAACAGACCCGCCCGCTCACATCGTCCATGCTGAACCTTTTCCACGGAGGTCACTATGTCTTACGAAGAACGCGATGCTTACGGCATGTATGTAGACCACGGCCAAAAGGGTCCGGGTCCTGAACTGATGGGCGCCGACACCCTGATCGGCGACCATGTCCACAACCTCAAGAACGAGCACCTCGGCGAGATCAAGGAAATCATGCTCGACATGCGCAACGGAAAAATTGCGTATGCGGTGATGTCGAGCGGCGGCGTGCTCGGCATCGGCGAGAAGCTGTTCGCCGTGCCGTGGGAAGCGCTGACCCTGGACACCCAGCACAAGCGCTTCACCATGAACATGGACAAGGATCGCATCGAGAACGCGCCCGGCTTCGACACCGACCACTGGCCCGACATGGCCAACCAGCAGTGGGCCAGCCAGATCCACGGCTACTACGGCACCAGCGCGGCGCGCTAGCCGCAGCGCGGCGCACCTCAGCAGAAATCGCGGCTGCGGGTGTCGAGCCGGCCCAGCAGGGCCGACAGATCGACCAGCCGCTTGGCCACCAGGTGGCGCACCCCGCCCTCGTGCTGCCAGACGCCATACACCCCCAGCAGCGGCGCATTGAGCACCTCGCGCCGCTGCTGCTCGACCAGCTTGGGCCAGACGATCACGTTGACGTTGCCGGTCTCGTCTTCGAGGGTCAGGAACAGCACGCCCTTGGCGGTGCCGGGCCGCTGGCGCACGGTAACGATGCCGCAGGCGCGCGCGAGCTGGCCGCTGCGGTAAGTGGCCAGTTCGGCGGCCGGCAGGAAGCGGCGCGCCAGCAGTTGCGGGCGCAGCAGCGCCAGCGGATGGCGGCCCAGGGTCAGGCCCTGGGCGCGATAGTCGCCGACGATCTCGTCGCCTTCGCTGGGCGCGCGCAACTGCGGCGCCTCTTCCTCGGGCGAGGTGGGACGCAGCAAATCCTTGTCGGGCACCGCGCCCACCGCCTGCCACAAGGCCTGGCGCCGGTGGCCGGCCAGCGACTGCAGGGCATTCGCGGCGGCCAGCGCCTGCAGCTCGGCGCGCTCGAGCCGGGCGCGGCGCGCCAGGTCGCCGACGCTGGCAAACGGCCGGATCGCGCGCGCCTCCTCGATGCGCGCGGCCGCCTCCTGGCCCATGCCGCGCTGGAGCGACAGGCCGAGCCGCACCGCCGGCTGGCGGCGGCGCGTGGCGTCCGCTTCTTCCAGCGTCGATTCCCAGCCGCTGATCGCGATGTCGACCGGGCGCACCTCGACGCCGTGGCGCTGCGCATCCTGCACCAGTTGCGAGGGGCTGTAGAAACCCATCGGCTGGCTGTTGAGCAGCGCGCACAGGAAGGCCGCCGGCTCATGGCATTTGACCCAGGCGCTGGCATACGCGAGCAGCGCGAAGCTGGCCGCATGCGACTCGGGAAAGCCGTATTCGCCGAAGCCCTGGATCTGGCTGAAGATCGCTTCCGCGAACTCGGGCGCGTAGCCCTTGTTGATCATGCCGCTGACGATGCGCTGGTAATGTTGTTCCATGCCGCCCTTGCGCTTCCAGGCCGCCATCGCGCGCCGCAGCTGGTCCGCTTCGCCGGGCGAATAATCGGCCGCCACCATCACCACCTGCATCACCTGCTCCTGGAAAATCGGCACCCCCAGCGTGCGTTTCAACACCTCCTTGATTTCGGGCTTCGGGTAGTACGGCTGCTCCAGCCCCTGGCGCCGCTGCAGGTAGGGATGCACCATGCCGCCCTGGATCGGTCCGGGGCGCACGATCGCCACCTCGATCACCAGGTCGTAGAAGACGCGCGGCTGCATACGCGGCAGCATGCTCATCTGGGCGCGCGATTCGATCTGGAACACGCCGATGGTGTCGGCCGCGCAAATCATGTCGTAGGTGGGCGTGTCGGCGCGCGGGATGTCCTGCATCTCGAACGCGTTACCGTGGCGCTGGCCGATCAGTTCGAAGGCGCGGCGCAGCATCGACAGCATGCCCAGCGCCAGCACGTCGACCTTCATCAGGCCCAGTTCCTCGAGGTCGTCCTTGTCCCACTGGATCACGCTGCGCTCGGCCATGGCCGCGTTTTCGATCGGCACCAGGCGCGACAGCTTGCCGCGCGCGATCACGAAGCCGCCCGGATGCTGCGACAAATGGCGCGGAAAGCCGAGCAACTGCTGGGCCAGCGCGGCCCACTGCCGGGCCAGCGCCGAC
>DASRXO010000202.1:0-14133 GCA_035654095.1 Telluria sp. | reverse complement strand
CGCAAGATCGGCGGCGTGTACGGCCGCCAGAGCCTCGACGGTTCGCCCGACTTCGGCCTCGACCTGCGCGGCTTCGGCGCGAACAGCAGCCAGAACCTGGTGGTGGTGCTGGACGGCGTGCGCCTGTCGGAAAACGAATTGAGCAGCGCGGTGCTGTCGACCATCCCGATCGAGACCGTCGAGCGCATCGAAATCATCCGCGGCGGCGCCAGCGTGCTGTTCGGCGAAGGCGCCACCGGCGGCGTGATCCAGATCGTCACCAAGCGCCCCGACAAGGACAGCAAGCGCGGCTCGGTCAGCGCGGAAGTGGGCCAGTTCGGCGCGCGCGACCTGCGCGCCTCGGCCGCCCAGGCCTGGGACAGCGTCGCGCTCGACGCCGCCATCAGCCACCAAAGCACCGACAACTACCGCGACCATAACGACTTCCAGTCGAACGCCTTCAGCGGCGGCGCGAGCTGGAGCTATGCGGGCGGCCGCGCCGGCGTGCGCATCGACAGCGCGCGCCAGCAGTCGCAGTTCCCCGGTTCGCTCACGCTGGCGCAGTTCCAGGCCAATCCGCGCCAGACCCTGACGCCGGACGATTTCGGCTCGCTCGACTCGGACCGCGCCACCGCCTTCATCGAACAGCGCCTCGGCACGCTCGACCTCGCGGCCGAGCTGTCGCACCGCGAGAAGACCGTCAAGTCCAACTATGTGTACGTGTTCAGCGGCCAGAAGACGGTGTCGAAGGCGACCTACGACAGCAAGCAGACCCAGTTCTCGCCGCGCGCGCGCCAGTTGACCCAATGGGACGGCATGCTCAACGAACTGGTGGCCGGGGTCGACCTGATCCGCTGGACCCGCAGCACCGACGCCGATTTTTCGCAGGCCGATGCGGCCCAGACCTCGAAGGCCATCTACCTGCGCGACGAGATCAAGTGGGACGCGGCCCACAACGGCCGGCTGGCCATCGGCGCGCGCCACGAGATCTTCGACAAGGACTACGTCGATCCGCTCAGCTTCTCCTCGCCGGCGCCGGAAAGCAGTGCGCAGGCGCTGAACGCGTGGGACCTGCAGGGCAGCTACAGCGTGCTGCCGCTGGTGAACCTGTACGCCAAGGCAGGCCAGAGCTACCGCGTGGCCAACGCCGACGAGAACAGCTTTCGCTCGTCGACCACGGTGCTCAAGCCGCAGACGTCGCACGACCTGGAACTCGGCGTGACGATCGGCGACGCGGCCCGGCAGCTGACCGCGCGCGTGTTCCGCCACAAGCTCGAGAACGAGATCTTCTTCGACCCGACGCTCGACTTCGGCGTCAATACCAACCTCGATCCGACCAAGCGCCAGGGCGTGGAAGTCGACGCGCAATCGCGCCTTGCCGCCGACTGGCGCCTGAGCGGCCACCTGCAGCACGTGGACGCCACCTTCACCGAAGGCCCGAACGCCGGACGCGAGATGGTACTGGTGCCGAAGAACGTGCTGTCGGCCCGCCTGGCATGGGTGCCGGCCGACGGCCAGAGCGCGGACATGGGCGTGCAGTGGGTCGACAGCCAGCGTTACGGCAGCGATTTCGCGAACAGCTGCGCGGCGCGCATCCCGTCGTACACTACGCTCGATGCGCGCTATGCGCGCAAGATCGGGGCCTGGGAGTTCGCGCTGTCCGGCCTCAACCTGACCGACAAGCACTACTTCAGCAATGCGTTCGGCTGCCAGGCCGGTATCTATCCCAGCGATGGACGCCAGCTCAAGGTCTCGGCGCGTTACGACTTTTAAGCTGCCGCGTGGGCACGGTGCCCGTACCCACCCTACCGTGTCCACGCGGATTCAACCACCTATGAAACCAAGTGCCGGCCCGCGCGTTCGCCACCGCGCCATCATCCTTACGATGGCGGCCGTGGCCCTGTGCGCGCTGCTGTTTTCCAGCCTGGTCGGCTCGGTCAATCTCCCCCTCGGCGAGCTGCCCTCGGCGCTCGCCGACATCATTCTCGGCAAAGTCTCGGGCATGAGCGCGACTTTGCTCGACCTGCGCCTCGGCCGCGCCTGCGCCGCCTTCGTCACCGGCGCCGCGCTGGCGCTGGCCGGCGTCATGATGCAGGCGCTGCTGCGCAATCCGCTGGCCGATCCGTATGTGCTCGGCCTCTCGAGCGGCGCCGCGGTCGGTGCGCTGGCCGCGCTGCTGGCCGGCGCCGCGCTGTGGGTGGTCGACCTCGGCGCGCTGGGCGGCGCGATCGGCATCTCGCTGCTGCTCTACCTGCTGGCGCGGCGCGACCTCGGCGGCAAGCTGCGGCGCGACGTCGCCGGCGACTCCGGCACGCTGCTGCTGACCGGCGTGATCCTCGCTTCGGCCTGCATGGCGCTGGTGACCCTGATGCTGTCGGTCGCACCCGAATCGCGCCTGCGCGGCATGGTGTTCTGGATGATCGGCGACCTGTCCGGCGCCAGCTGGCGTCCCTTGCCGTGGATCGCGCTGGCCGGCGCGCTGCTGTTCGCCTGGCGCCGCGCCCGCGCGCTCAATGTGATGGCGCTGCACGCGGACGCCGCCGCCACCCTCGGCGTGGACGTGGCCGCGCTGCGCCGCTCGCTGTTCATCTGTTCCGGCCTGCTGACCGCGAGCGCGGTCAGCACCGCCGGCAGCATCGGCTTCGTCGGCCTGATCGTGCCGCACGCCTGCCGCTATGCCTTCGGCCCCGATCATCGGGTGCTGCTGCCGGTGTCGGCGCTGGCCGGCGGCGCCTTCCTGGTGCTGGCCGATACGCTGGCGCGCACCGTGCTCGCGCCGCAGCAGCTGCCGGTCGGCGTGCTGACCTCGCTGGTCGGGGTGCCGGTGTTCCTGTTCCAGTTGCACCAGCTGCGGGTCCGCCCAGCATGATCGAAGCCGCCGCACTCACGCTGCGCGCCGGCCAGCGCACGCTGGTCGAGAAGCTGTCGTGGCGCGCCGCGGCCGGCGAGTGCTGGTGCGTGATCGGCCGTAACGGCGCCGGCAAGAGCACCTTGCTGCGCACCCTGGCGGGCGTGCGCGCGGCCGATGGCGGCGGCGTCACGCTGGCCGGCCGTGCGCTGGCGGCCTGGCCGTTGCCGGCGCTGGCGCGCGAACGCGCCTTCCTCGCGCAGGCGCGCAGCGACGCCTTCGCTTACCGCGTGATCGACACGGTGCTGATGGCGCGCCATCCCTATCACGCCGACCGCTACTGGGAGGGCAGCGACGACCACCTGGCCGCGCAGGACGCCCTGCGTGCGCTCGATGTGCTGGAGCTGGCGCAGCGCGACGTGCGCAGCCTGTCCGGCGGCGAGCGCCAGCGGGTGGCGATCGCCGCGCTGCTGGCGCAGGACACGCCGCTGCTGCTGCTCGACGAGCCGGCCAACGCGCTCGACCTCGCGCACCAGGTCAGCGTGATGCGCCTGCTGGCGCGCCTGTGCCGCGAGCGGCGCAAGGCGGTGGTGATGGTCTGCCACGACCTGAACCTGGCGCACGGCGTCGCCACCCATGCCTTGCTGCTGATGGGCGAGGGCGCATGGCAGGCCGGTGCGGTCGATGAGGTGATGCGGCCGGCGATCCTCGGCCGCTGCCTCGGCCACCCGATCGACACCGTCGCCCACGGCACGCGCACCATCTTCATCGCCACCGAAAGCTGACCGATGTTCAAATCCCTGCTGTTCGCGCTGGCCTTCGCCGCCACCTGCGCCCATGCCGCGACCAGCGTGGTGGACGACGCCGGCCGGCGCGTCACCCTGGCCGGGCCGGCGCAGCGCATCATCTCGATGTCGCCGCACGTGACCGAGCTGCTGTTCGCGGCCGGCGGCGGCGCGCGCATCGTCGGCGCCATGAATTTTTCCGACTACCCGGAAGCGGCCAAGAAAATCCCGCTGATCGGCGACAACGCCCAGATCGACATCGAACGCGTGGTCGCCCTGAAGCCGGACTTGCTGGTGGCCTGGCAAAGCGGGAACACCGCGCGCCAGCTCGAGCAGCTGGCCAAGCTCGGCGTGCCGATCTTCTACAGCGAGCCGAAAAAACTCGATCAGGTGGCCGACAGCCTGCTGCGCTTCGGCCAGCTGCTGGGCACCGAAGCCACCGCGCAGGCCGCCGCCGCCGCGTTTCGCGCGAAGATCGCCGCGCTGTCCGCGCGCTACGGCGCCCGCCCGCCGGTGCGGGTGTTCTACCAGATCTGGGACAAGCCGCTGTACACCCTCAGCGGCCAGCACATCGTCAGCGACGCGATCCGCGTGTGCGGCGGCGTCAACATCTTCGCCGGCCTGCACGTGGTGGCGCCTTCGGTCAGCACCGAGGCGGTGCTGGAAGCGAACCCGGAAGCCATCTTCGGCGGCGAGCAGCACGACCCGGCCGACGCCGGCCTGAACATCTGGAAGCCGTACCGCAGCTTGCTGGCGGTCCAGCGCGGCAACCTGTTCAGCCTCGGCGGCGAGCTGCTGACCCGCGCCGGTCCGCGCATGACGCTGGGCGTGGCCGACCTGTGCGACAAACTGGAGCTGGCGCGTCAACGCCGCAAATAAGCCAGCGTTAAGTATCGAAGCGACAAAAAGTGGTAATCTCGCCATCGTTCGCTTCACAGTTCGCTCAACTCATTCAATAAGGATAACTATGCGTTCCCTGCGTATCGCCCTCATCGCCGCCAGCCTGGTCGCCAGCACCGCGTTCGCCTCGCCTGCCGCGCCGGTCAATGGCGCCGAATACATCACGCTCGCATCGCCGGTGCCGGCCCAGGTCCAGGGCAAGAAGGTCGAGGTAATCGAGTTCTTCATGTATCACTGCCCGCATTGCAATGTGCTCGAACCGTTCCTCGAGGCGTGGATCAAGAAGCAGGGCGACAACATCGTCATGAAGCGCGTGCCGTTTCCTTACTCCGGCCCCAACGACCCGGAGGCCCACCTCTACCTGACGCTCGAAGCGCTGGGCAAGCTCGACGAGCTGCACGCCAAGGTGTTCAACGCCATCCACCAGGAGCGCATCCGCCTGAATACCGACGATGCGGTGCTGGCCTGGGTCACCAAGAATGGCGTCGACCAGGCCAAATTCCTCGAGTACTGGAATTCCTTCGGTGTGTTGACTAAAATGAAGCGGCTGAACCAGATCGTGGCCAGCTACAAGATCGACTCCGCCCCCTCGCTGGTGGTCGATGGCCGCTACATGACCTCGCCGAGCGTGGTCGATGCGTCGAACAAGGGCATGCCTGAGGGCAAGCTGTCGGCCACCACGGTGCAGGTGCTCGATGGGCTGGTGGCCAAGGTACAGAAGGAAAAAGGCTATACCAAATGAGTGATGTCGAAAGAGAAGTCCTCAAGATGTTCGACGGCTCGAAGGCCGTCGATGAGGACTTGTTCGAGACCAGCAATGTCAACCAGTTGGCGTGGACGCTGGCGGCCGTGTTCGGCGGCCTCGTCATCTGGCTCAGCATCGCATTGGTGAACGCCGAGAACCAGCGTTACGCGCTGATGACCAACAAGTGCCCGGACCAGGTGTTCAAGGGCGAGATCGACAAGCGCTGCCTGGTGCTGGTGCACTCGCGCGAGCACTGGTGGCAGCACTGGTGGTACGCGATGACCAATGTGACGCCGCCGAATCCGGGTAAATAAGCCCCGTCAGGCTGATCGTGAAGCGCGCCCCGCCCAGTGCCGAGCTGCCGACGCTGAGCGTGCCGCCGTGCAGCGCCACCGCCTTGTGCGCGATCGACAAGCCCAGCCCGAAGCCGCCGGTGGCGCGGTCGCGGCTGCGGTCGAGCCGGTAAAACGGCTCGAACACGTTCGCGCGCTCATGTTCCGGGATCCCCGGTCCGTCGTCCTCGACCACGATGTCGAGCGCCGCGCCGCGGCGCCGGGCCGACAGGCTGATCTGTCCGCCCGCATACTTCTGAGCATTCCTGAGCAGGTTGCCGACCGCGCGCGCCAGCAGCCGCTGGTCGCCGCTCAGCTCGCCGAGGTCGGGCGCCAGCGCGAGCTCCAGCCGGGCCGGCGGCGGCTCGAGCGCGTCGACGCAATCCTGCAGCATCCAGCGCACGTCGAAAGTCGCGCGCTGCAAGCCCTGTTTGCTGTCGAGCTTGCTCATGCCGAGCAGCTCATTCACCAAGGTATTCAACTCGGCGAGGTCGCCCTCCATGCCGGTGATGCGGTTGCGCAAGGCGCTGTCGTGGGTGGCCGAGCGCAGCAGCTCGAGCGCGAATTCGAGCCGCGCGATCGGGGTGCGCAACTCGTGCGACACCGAATGCAGCAGGTTGCGCTGCGCATCGAGCAAGCCTTCGATGCGGCCGGCCATGTGGTTGATGCGCTCGGCCAGCGGATAGATGCTGGCGCTGGGCCGCATGCGGGCGCGCGCCGACAAGGTGCCGGCGCCGAATTCGTCGGCCACGCGCGACAGCGCCTGCAAGCCCTGCCAGTGCGAGCGCGACCACAGCGCGATCGGGATCAGCAAGGCCAGCGCCACGATGACATAGCGCACCGCCTCCATCTCGAGCGCGAGGCCGATGTCGATCGGCAGGTCCTGGGCGTGGATCGCCTCGTCCGCGCTGCCGATGTATTTGTCGCCGGCCAGGTCCACGCGCCGGAAGAAGGCCTTGTGGGCCGGGTCCAGCACCACCTCGCCGCGTGCCAGCGCCGCCTGGGCGTGCGCCGGCAGGGCGGCGCGCGCGGCCGCCAGCGGGATCAATTCGAGCTTGACGTCCGATACCTCGCGCACCTTGTTCAGGCGCACCAGCCATTCGTCGGCCGGGGCCTTGTCGACGTACTGTTCGAGCAGGAAGATCTGGGCCGCGGCCTGGCGCCGCGCGATGTCCTCCAGCGGATCGCCGAACAGGCGGCTGATGGCGAAGTAGACGACGAAGCTCGCCACCGTGATCGACAGCATCACCAGGATGAAGAAGCGAAAAAAGAGGCGGTTCACGCCGCCATCCCGCCTGGACCGGCCGCCCTGCAATCTGGATTTCCAAGCACTGTTGCCAAAAGCATCGTGTTCTCCTTGCGCAGCATTGTATAAGAGCATGGCGGCCAGCGGGGCATTACAAATTCACGACAAATGGCCGACATGTGGAGGGGGAATCGCCGGCGGCCATCTCCTAAGATGGCGCATCCAGGGTTTTCCGTTTGCCCGCCGGTATTCCCCTGTGTCGGCGGGCTTTTTTATTCGCACGCGAGGAGCATGATGACCACTCTTGGACGCGCCGTCGGCGCCATCCCGCTGTTCGCCGCCCTGTTGCTGGCCGCTTGCGGCGGTGCCGGGACCGGCGGCAGCACCAGCGTCGACCGCCAGTCGGCCCAGGGCATCGCCGTCGGCGAGCCCAGCCCCGCATCGTTCGCCAGCGCCGCCTTCGAGGCCCAGGCCCAGGCCGCGAGCTGCGCCGCGACCCGCAACCGCCTGTTCGTGATCGACCGGAAGATGGTGCTGTGGGACACGGCCGACTATGGCTGCGCCGACATGTCCTATTCGCGGCGGCTGTATGGCGCGACCCCGCAGGACGTGCTGTGTTCGGCCGCCGACAGCATCGCCGGCCCGCGCATCAGCTGCGTGGACGCGGCCTCGCGCACGCTGTTCGACACCATCCTCAAGAACCTCGACCAGCCCGACCTCGGCCTCGGCCGCGCGCACCAGGTCGAAGGCCTGGCCGTGCTGCCGCCGGCCGGCACTTCGCTCGCCTTCGACAGCGTGGCCAGCGACGCCTATTCGGCCGTCAAGCTGGCGCGCAACGTGGTGCTGCGCGACGCCGCGTCCTGGGCCACGCTGTGGGCCGAGCACAGCGCCGGCCGCACGCCGGCGCCCGCGTTGCCGAAAGTCGATTTCGGGCAGCAGATGCTGGTGGCCGTGTTCGCCGGCGCCCAGGCCAACGGTTGCCGCGAACTCCAGATCGCGCGGGTCGGCGTCAGCGGCGGCGCGCTGGTGGTCGAATATGTCGACCGCGACGTGAGCACGGTGGCGATCTGCAGCGCGGCCATCGGCGCGCCGATGCAGGTGCTGGCGGTCGCGCGCAGCGACGCCGCGGTCGGCTTCGTGAACGTGGCGGCCAACGCGCTGCCGTTCAGCGTGGTCGAGCACAGCACCCGCTCCAACATCGGCGCGGCGCGCCAGGTGCTGGTGCGCGATGCGGCCGCCTGGGCGGCATTGTGGAAGGAGCACCAGGGCGACGCCGCGCCGCTGCCCGCGGTCGACTTCGGCAAGTCGATGCTGGTCGGCGTGTTCCTCGGCAGCCAGGCCAACGGCTGCTATTCGAGCAGTTTCAGCCGGGTCTACCGCAACGGCAAGAAGATCGTCGCGGTGCATGCGGACACGGTGCCCGGCCACGGCGTGCTGTGCACGATGAACGTCACGACCCCGGCCGAGCTGATCCGCGTGGAGCGCTCCGACGACCCGGTCGAGTTCGCGTCGCAAAGCCAGTTCTTGCTGTAAGGAAGGGCAATTGGCGGGCTCGGCGTGCAACACCGTAAAATGGCGGCACCCGAACTCCCCGAACAGTCAAAATGGATAAGCTTCTCGCTCTAGCGTTGACCGGCGCCTGCGGCATGGCCGCGGCCCAGACCCCGGCCACCAACCCGATGCCCGACGGCAGCCGCGATATGTATGTCGGGCTGGGCGCGGTGTCGGCCCCGCGCTACGAGGGAGGACGCGAGCGCCGGACCGCGGCCTTGCCGGTGTTGCAGGTCGAGTGGAGCAATGGCGTGTTCGTGTCGGGCATGAGCGCCGGCATGCACCTGTCGGCGCAGCCCGCGCTCGAATACGGTCCGCTGCTCGGCGTGCTGGCGGGGCGCGACGATGCCGGCAGCGCGCGCGGCCTGGGCGGGATCGACTCCGGCGTGGGCATGACGGCGCTGGTGCCGCCGCTGAGCATCAGGACCCGCTATGCCGCGACGCGCCTGACCGGCATGGACCAGATCGGCTACCGGCTGCAGGCCGGCGGCTTCTTCAACGTCTACCTGAGCCCGACCGTGCGCCTGACCAACAGCCTGCTCTACGGCTCCGGCCACGAACGCAACGGCCTGCGCTGGAGCGTCGACCTGCAGCGGCTGGCGCTGCCGCTGGCCACGCACCACGCGCTGTCGCTGACGGCCGGCCTGACGCTGGCCAACGGCGCCGACAGCCAGTCGTATTTCGGCGTCAGCAGCGCCGAGGCGGCGCAAAGCATCAACCCGGCCTACCGCGCCGGCGGCGGCCTGCGCGACGCCCACCTCGGCGCGCGCTGGAACTGGGCGCTGGCGCCGGCCTGGATGCTGACCTCGACCCTGAAGGCGAGCCGCTTGCTGGGCAGCGCCAAGGATAGCCCGCTCACCGAGCGGCCCACCAACGTAACGGTTTCGACCGCGATCGCCTACCGCTTCTGATCATGGCTTTCCCACGACACTTTCCTGCGTTTCTTGCGATGCTGCTGGCGGCAGGCGCCGCCGCGGCCCAGGCGCAGGAAGGCGAGTGGATCGGCTATCGCGACGCCTACCGCGCGATGGTGGTGTTCGAGAAATACGGCAAGCCCAAGAACCTGCTGCAAAACCATTTGCAAGTCATGCCGCGCGAAAAGGGCGCGAGCGCCGAGGGCCTGCAATTGACGCTCAGCGGCAAGACCATCCAGCTCAACTTGCCGCTCGATGCGACCGGCCGCGCCGTGTTCCCGCTGCTCAAGGCGGCGTATGACGAGAACGCCGCGCTGCTGCTCAACCGCAAAGCCGGCCTGTACGCCTTCCGTCCGCGCGTGTCGCTGGCGCTGCGCGCCGACGGCGTGTACGAGGCACCCGAATTGCGCGCCGGCTGCGAGCAGGCGCTCCAGTACGAGCGCGATGTGGACGCCTCGCTGCGCACCAGGAAATGCGTGGGGGTGCGCTTCGTGTTCGGCCGCAAGGGCGAGCCGGGCGTCAAGCTGCGCAGGGGCGAGGCCGAGCAGCAGACCCTGCCGGCGGTGGAGGGCGCCGCCTTCCCGGGCGAGCCGGACGAGGGCTTCAAGACCGTCGGCTACCGCTTCGCCGAAGGCCAGGACAAGGGCCAGGTGGTGACGCCCAACCCGCCGCTGGCGATCGCTCCGCTGTACGACTGATCAGGCCCAGGCCGAGGGCGAGAACAGATAGCCTTCGCCCCACACGGTCTTGATCTTTTCCGACTCGGTATCCTCGAACTTGCGGCGCAGCTTGGAAATCGAGTTGTCGATGCTGCGGTCGAGGCCGTCGAATTCGATGCCGCGCATTTTCTTGAGCAGCGCATCGCGCGACAGCACCTGGCCGGCCGACTCGGCCAGCACCAGCAGCAGCTTGTATTCGGTATTGCTGAGGATGCAGGGTTCGCCGCGCCAGCTGACCTGGCGGTCGGTCGGCACGATGGACAGCGCGCCGAACACCAGCGCCTGGCCGTCGGCGCCCGGCTTGTTGCTGGCGCGCCGCATCAGCGCGCGCAGGCGCGCCAGCAGCACGCGCGGCTGCACCGGCTTGTTGACGAAGTCGTCGGCGCCCTGTTCGAGGCCGGACACCTCGTCGTAGGAATCCTCGCGCGCGGTCAGGATCAGGATCGGCACCTCGCTGAGCTCGCGCAGGCGGCGGCACACCACCATGCCGTCGAGGCCGGGCAGCATCAGGTCGAGCACCACCACGTCGGGCGCGATCTCCTTGAAGCGTTCGAGTGCCGCATCGCCGCGCGCGACCACCTCGACCGCGAATTCGTAGCCGCTCAGGTATTCGGTCACGAGCTCGGCCAGGCGGGCATCGTCTTCCACCAACATCACACGAAACATGGGATTCTCCTTGCGCCCATTGTATAAGAGCACTTGCCAAAAGGCACACTCAGCGACGCATGGGCGACAATTCGAGACACTTTCGCGACAATTGCGCGCGCGCCGCGCAGGCGAGGGGCGGCGCTATAATCGGCCTATCCGGACTGCGGAGGAGGACGATGGACCTTCCTGACGAAGTAAGCACGGCGCCGCCCTGCGGGCAGATGGCGCGCGAAGTCGAGCGCACCAACCGCACGCTGCGCACCCTGGGCGCCGGCACCCGCACGCTGTTGCGCGCCTCCAATGAGCAAGAGTTGCTGGAACAGATGTGCCGCGTGCTGGTCGAGAGCGGCGGCCACCGCATGGCGATGGTCGCGTATGCGGTGCACGACGAAGCAAAGAGCATCGACTGGAAGGTGGGCGTCGGCGCCGATGTCGCGCGCCTTGCGGCCTACCACTTCAGCTGGGCGGACACCGAACTCGGGGGCACCGCGGCGGGCACCGCGATCCGTACCGGCAAGCCGGTGGTCGGCCGCCAGGTGCTCACCGATCCCGCCTACGCCGGCCCGGCCTATGCCGAGCTGCGCGAGCAGGCGATCCTGAACCGCTATGCCTCGGTGACCGCCTTTCCGCTGTGCGTCGAGGGCCAGGTGCTGGGCAGCCTGGTCATGGGTTCGAGCGACCCCCACGCCTTCGACGAGGAAGAAGTCACCCTGCTGGGCAGCTTGGCGGACGACCTGGCCTACGGCATCGCCAACCTGCGCACCCGGGTCCAGATCCGCGAGGCCCAGGCCACCATCACGCGGCTGGCGTTTTACGACACCCTGACCGGACTGCCGAACCGCACCTTGCTGCGCGAGCGGCTCGAGGCGGCGATGCAGACCGCGCGCCAGGAGCACCACGCGCTGGCGCTGCTGCACCTGGAAGTCGGCCGGCTGCAGGAAATCAACCGGCTCCTGGGTTACCGCGCGGGCGACGAATTGCTGCGGCTGCTGGCCAAGCGCCTGCAGCAGGAAGTGCAGGAGGACGAGACCCTGGCGCGCGTCGGCGAAGGGGCCTTCGCCCTGCTGCTGCCGAGCGCAGGCGCCGAGCAGGCGGCGCAGCTGGCGCACAAGCTGGTGGCCGGTGTGCGCGAGCCGTTCGAGGTCGCCGGGCTGGCGCTCGATGCGCAGGTGGGCATCGGCATCGCGCTGTTTCCCGGCCACGCCACCGAGGCCGACCTGCTGATCCGGCGCGCCAGCAGGGCCATGCACCAGGCCAAGCCGGTGCGCGGCGGCTACGCGGTGTACGCCGGCGGGCGCGAGGAGGAATGCACGCGGCGGCTCGAACTGATGGGCGATTTCCAGCGCGCGATCAAGAACCAGGAGCTGCGCCTGTACTGCCAGCCCAAGATCGACCTCGGCACCGGCCGCGTGTGCGGCGCCGAAGCGCTGGTGCGCTGGCAGCATCCGCGCCACGGGATCATTTCGCCGGCCGAATTCATCCACATGGCCGAGCAGGCGGGCACCATCACGCCGCTGACCAACTGGATGCTCGAGGCCGTGTTCAGCCAGAGCTACGCCTGGCACGAGGCCGGGGCGGCGCGCGCGCTGGCGGTCAACCTGTCGGCGCACGACCTGTACGATCCGGGCTTGATCGACCGTATCCGCGGCCTGTTCCTGACCTGGGGCGTGGCGCCCGCGCTGATCCAGTTCGAACTGACCGAAAGCGCGATGATGAGCGACCCCGCGAGCGCGCTCGAAACGCTGACCCGGCTGAAACGGCTGGACGTCGAATTATTCGTCGACGACTATGGCACCGGCTACTCCAGCCTCGGCTATCTGCAAAAACTGCCGGTCGATGCGGTGAAGATCGACCAGTCGTTCGTGACGCCGATGATGTCGTCCGCCGATTCGCAGGTGATCGTGGACTCGACCATCGAACTGGGGCATAAGCTGGGCCTGAAGGTGGTGGCCGAGGGCGTCGACAGCCAGGCGATATGGGACCGGCTGGCGGCGCTGGGATGCGACGTGGCGCAGGGCTTCGCGATCGCCATGCCGATGCCGGCCGGGCAGTTCGCGGCGTGGGAAGCCAACTGGCAGTACGCCGCGGGCCAGGCCCATCACCGGCAAATGAACATGCCGTTCAGCCCGTGACCGAACGGCATGGGGGACTCTAGGCGGCGTTCTTGGCCACGAAGTCCCAGTTGACCAGGCCCCAGAACGTTTCCACGTACTTGGCGCGGGCGTTGCGGTAGTCGATGTAGTAGGCGTGCTCCCAGACGTCGCAGGTGAGCAGCGGCTTGTCGCCGGTGGTCAGCGGGCAGCCGGCGTTGGAGGTGTTGACGATGTCGACCGAGCCGTCGGCCTTTTGCACCAGCCAGGTCCAGCCGGAACCGAAGTTGCCGACGCAGGACTTGGTGAATTCTTCCTTGAACTTGTCGAACGAGCCCCACTTGGCGTTGATGGCGTCGGCCGCCTTGCCGGTCGGCGCACCGCCGCCGTTCGGCTTCATGCC
The DNA here is from genome assembly GCA_035654095.1 of Telluria sp. Classification (GTDB taxonomy): domain Bacteria; phylum Pseudomonadota; class Gammaproteobacteria; order Burkholderiales; family Burkholderiaceae_D; genus Telluria_A. Next base: position 973 of record DASRXO010000202.1, on the reverse strand, counting down.
GTTCCAGTAGAAGGTGTGGTTCCAGACCTGGGCCGCATTGTTGAAGATGCCGCCGGAGGATTTCTTGATGATCTCTTCGAGCGAGAGGCTGTCGAACTCGGTGCCCTTGATCAGGTTGTTCAAGTTGGTCACATAGGTTTGATGGTGCTTACCGTAGTGGTACTCCAGGGTCTCTTTCGAGATGTGCGGAGCGAGGGCGTCCATTGCATACGGCAGCGGCGGCAGAGTATGTTCCATGTTTTATCCTTGGTTGATTGGAAAGGCGTTGATGCGTCTGAAACGACCCATATTGTAAGGCCGATGCGGTTTCGTTGCATATCTGCTTCGTGCCGGCAAATACGCCCTAGCCGAGCAGGCTCTGCACGCTGGCCACGCCGAGCTCGGCGCTGCCCTCGGCCAGGCGCACGGTCAGCGCCTCGTTGACCTTGATCTGGCCTGGCGCGCGCAGCACCTTGCCCCTGGCGTCGCGCACGATGGCGTAGCCGCGCTCGAGCGTGCGTTGCGGGTTCAGCAGCTCGAGCTGGGCCGCCAGCGCGCCCAGCGCTTCCCTGCGCTGCGCCAGCTGGTAGGCGAAGCTGCCGGCCAGCTGGCGCTGCTGGGAACCAATTTCGGCGCGCAGGGCGCGCACGTCGGGACGATGGCGCGACCAGCGCGCGCGCAGCTCGGCCAGCGCGAAGCCCTGGCGGTTGACCGGCGCGCGCACCGCATGCGTGAGCGCGGTCGACAGCGCCACCAGCTTGAGCCGCTGGTGCCCGATCTGGGCCGAGGGACTGAGCAGGCGGCGCGCGAGGTTGTCGAGCCCGAGGTTGGCTTCGGACAGGGTGCGCCGCATCGCCCGCCGCAAGTCGGTGGCGTCGGCTTCCAGCGAGGCCATCCAGTCGGCACGCGGGGTGGCCGCCAGTTCGGCCGCGGCGGTCGGCGTGGCGGCGCGCAGGTCGGCGCTGAAGTCGGCGATCGTGAAGTCGGTCTCGTG
>DASRXO010000201.1:0-2120 GCA_035654095.1 Telluria sp. | reverse complement strand
GCACTAGCCGGGTGCGCATGCGCGCCAGGCGCGAGGCCTTGCCGGCATAGGCGTCGGCCAGCCGCGCGTAGGTCGCCTGCGGGCTGCCCGCTTCCAGCGCGGCGCGCACCAGTTCCGATTCGAACAGCGTAAACATGCCGCTCTTCATGCCGCAGGTGGCGGGGTCGATGCGGCGCGAGAGCAGGCGGCGGAAGGTGCGCAGGCGTTCCTTGCCGATGCGCGGATGTTCGATCAGGATGAAGGCGTTGTCGGGCGGGAGCCCGGCCCGCTCCATGGTCGACAGGCTGTGGAACAGCTCCGCGCGGACGCGGTAGGGAAGCGGGGCGTTGGGCTGTCGGCTCATGGCCCAATTGTAGGCCAAAGCGGGCCGCCGCGGCGGCCCGCCCGCCGATTAGTTGGCGTTCTTCGCCAGCCAGGCGTCGATCGCCGGCAGGCGCTCGGCACGCACCTTGATGCGGTAGGTGATGCCGGCGATCGCGGTGTCGGCGTCGCGTCGCGAACCGGCGGCCAGGTTGGCGCCGGCGTAGGCATTCAGCTTGCCGATCATCGCCGGGTCGGCCGAGTTGGCGGCCAGGCGCGGGAAGTAGCGGCTGCGCGAAGTCGAATCGACCCGCTCGTTGACCTTCGCCATGTGGCTGATCGCGAAGTCGAAGGCCATGTCGGGATGCCGGGTCGCCACCTCCGCCAGCATCGCCGCGCTGTTGGTCGCGCCCGGCTCGTCGGTCAGCGCCAGCTCCATCGCGCGCTGGGCCAGCGCCTTGTCCTCGGTCGAAGCCAGCAGGCTATACAACTGGTCCTTGACCAGCGGGGTCTTCTCCGCGATGGCGGCGGCGTGCAGCTCGTCCCAGGTGGCGCCGTCGGCATGCTGCGCCACCACCGCCATGATGGTCTTGCGCAGCGCGCCGGGCACCGCGGCCGGATCGCTGTTGCGAGCCGCGTAGCGGCGGCGCGCTTCGCCGATGGTGGCGGCGTCGTCAAGGCCGCTCAGGGTGTGGATCAACTGGGCGCGCAGGTTGGCGGTGGTTTCCGGCTCGCCGGCGCGCGCGGTCCAGCCGACTTGCGCCATCACCGGCGCCAGGCGCGCGGCGGCGAACGCGCCGAACTGCTTCTGGCGCGCGGGATTGGCTTCGAAGTGGCCGTGGATGGTCTCGAACACGCCAGCGATCTTGCCCCATACCTGAGGGTCGGTGGCCAGCGGCGCGGACTTCGCCAGGTCGAGGAAATCGGAGGCCGGCTGCAGGCCGGCCATGCCGAGCGCCCAGCTGTCCGACAGCACGCCCATCTGGTCGATCGGCGCCAGCCTGGTGAAGTTCGACGCCAGCGCGGCGAACTCCTTGGGCGCATACAGGGTGCGGAAGTAGCCGCTCTGGCCGGCATTGACCACCACCGCGCCGCAACCGGGCACGCTGATGGTGGCCTTGCCGCCGGCGACCAGCGCGCGCGCCTGCTTGCCGTTGCCGGCGATCTGGGCGATCACCGGCACGCGCCAGGACAGCGGCTTCTTGTTCGGCTGGTCGCGGCTGAATTCATCCTGGGTCAGGGTCAGCACGGTGGCGCCGTTCTTGCAGGTGGTCTCGCCGACCCGGATCATCGGCACGCCCGGCTGCAGCGTGAAGTCGTGGGCGATCGCGGTGATCGGCTTGCCGGCCGACTTCTCGATCTTGGCCCACAGGTCGTCGGACACGGTATTGCCGTACGCGTGGGACTTCATGTAGGCGCGCACGCCGTTGCGCCAGGCGTCTTCGCCGACGTAACGCTCGAGCATGCGGATCACCGACTCGCCCTTCTGGTAGGTGATGTCGTCGAAGGCCTGGCTGGCCTGTTCGACCGTGGTCACGTGCTGCACCACCGGATGGGTGGTGGCCACCGAGTCGCGCGCCATCGCCGCGTCGCGTACGTTGACCGCGTTCAGGGCGGTATTCCATTCGGGGTGCAGGCGCACGGTCAGGCGGCTTTCCATCCACGAGGCAAAGCCTTCGTTGAGCCACAGGTCGTCCCACCAGGACATCGTGACGAGGTCGCCGAACCACTGGTGCGCGATCTCGTGCGCGGCGATGGAGAACACGCCTTGCTTGTCGGACTGCGTGGAGATGGTGGGGTCGAGCAGCAGCGCGTATTCG
>DASRXO010000200.1:0-4738 GCA_035654095.1 Telluria sp. | reverse complement strand
GCGCGATCCATTGCGCGTCGGCTTCGACGTCGAGGATCACGGCATCGGCGCTGGTGTGCAGGTAGAGATTGCCGCCGGCGGCCAGCGTAAAGCACACGCCATAGCCGGTTTCCTGGGGGCCGATATGCTCTTGCAGGCTGCGGTTGTGGGCGTCGATCCAGGCTTCCACGTCGTGCGGGGTCTCGAGATGGATCCAGGGAACGGGGCGGAAACGGGGCGGGTCCTGGTCGGGCGCGAGGGTCATGTGATGGCTGGGAGAAAGCAGGGGACGGCGCGTATCGTACGGCATTTCGGCGCTGCCGTACATGGCGAACTCGCCGGCTTCGGCCAAGTCACAGCAAGGTGAAAAGGAGGCGCCATGAAAGCGAACACTGCGAAATATCGTATCGGCCACGGGGGGTACGTATCAGAATTTGAACAATTCCTCGACGGTTTCCTGCGCACGCACCCGGAGGTGGAGGCCGACCAGAAGCGCGGCTGGTACATCTGGTGGGACCACCGGCTCGACCTCGACGAACTCGAGAAGCAGCACAAGGACGAGGTACCGGCCAAACCCTATCAATATGAATGAATTCATGAAAGAATTTATATTGGTTGTGGTAAATTTTACTTGCCAACTAACAAAGAAAGCGTATGATTTGAGCTGCGAGGTTCGCTTATTGGTAAAGCCCAGTCGAAGTCGGTACTAGCACCTAAGACTGATAACCTGGTTCGATTCCAGGACCCCGCACCAGACCCAAAAACCGCGTCCGCCTCTCCCGAGGCGGCGCGGTTTTTTATTGCTCCTCACTTGGGGTCACATCTGACAATCGTACATTTCGCTAGCGAAATGTACGATTGTCAGATGTGACCCCATGTTGCTTATTTGTAGCGCGGGGCGGCGTGTTGGCGCGACAGCTTGTCGCCCATCGCCAGGCGGGCGGCGCTGAAGGCCTGCCATTGCCCGACGTCGGGCAGCGATGGGATCGTCACCAGCTCGCCCTGGTCGAGGCCGGCCAGCGCGGCGTCCACCAACTCGTCAGCCTGCATCACGATCTCCGACGGCAGGTGCTCGACCGGCAGCCCGGCGGCGGTCCAGAACGGCGTGGCGGTCGCGCCCGGCAGCACCACCTGCACCCGCACGCCCTTGGCCCCGACTTCATGGTGCAGCGACTGCGTCAGGTTCAGCACGAACGCCTTGGTGCCGCTGTACACGCCGTTCAGCACCTCGGGCGCCAGCGCCACGCTCGACGAGATGTTGACGATCACGCCGCTGCCGCGCGCCACGAAACCGGTCGCCGCCGCGCGCGCCAGCCGGGTCAGCGCCACCACGTTCAGCGCGATCATCCGGTCCAGCGATTCGGGCGTCGAGTCGATCAGGCTGGCGGTCGCGCCCAGCCCGGCGTTGTTGACCAGCGCCGTGATCGAGGCGTCGCTCGCCAGCCGCGCTTCGACCCTGGCCAGGTCCGCGCCCAGCGACAGGTCGGCCTGGATCACGTCGACCTTGCGGCCGCTCGCCGCGGCCAATTGCGCCGCCAGCTGGTCGAGGCGCTGGCGGTCGCGCGCAACCAGGATCAGGTCGTAACCGCGGCGCGCAAAGCGGTCGGCGTAGACCGCGCCGATGCCCGACGATGCGCCCGTGATCAGCGCGGTACCCTTGTTGGTGCTTGTGCTCATGATGGTTTCCTTTTAAAAGTGCTTGTCGGTAGTTGACAAACCCAGTCTAGCCATTTATCTTTGGTCCCAAGAGTCGTTTAAACCTCAATTTGGGACATCATGAAAAAGCGCATCGGATTCGTGCTCATCCCCGGCTTCCAGATCCTCGACCTGGCGGCGGTATCGACCTTCGAGCTGGCCAACGGCGAGCCCGGCGGGCCGGCGTATGCGATCGAGATGCTGTCCGAGCACGGCGGCCCGGTCACCAGCTCGTCCGGGGTGCGGGTCGAGACCCTGCCCTTCGGCGACCCGCGCTTCGATACCGTGCTGGTGACCGGCGCGCTGGACATCGCCCCCGCCGCGCCGGCGGTGCTGGCCTTCATGCGCGAGGCCAGCGCGGTCTCGCGCCGCATCGCCAGCATCTGTACCGGGGCCCAGGTGCTGGCGGCCGCCGGCCTGCTCAACGGCAAGCACGCGACCACGCACTGGTGTTATGCGCCTGAGCTGCAGCGCAGCTATCCGAAGATCAAGGTGGACCCGGACCGCATCTTCATCAACGACGGCGCGCTCTGGACCTCGGCCGGGATGACGGCCTGTATCGACATGGCGCTGGCGCTGGTCGAGGCCGACCTCGGGCGCGAGGTGTCGCGCGCGATCGCCAAGACGATGGTGGTGTACCACCGGCGCAGCGGCGGGCAGTCGCAGTTTTCGGCGCTGCTGGAACTGGCGCCGAAGTCGGACCGGATCCAGGCCGCGCTGTCCTATGCCAAGAGCAATCTGCGCAAGGAACTGTCGGTCGACTTGCTGGCCGAGGCGGCGCACCTGGGGCGGCGCCAGTTCAGCCGCAGCTTCCGCAGCGAGACCGGGCAGTCGCCGGCGCGCGCGATCGAGCAGTTGCGGGTCGAATCGGCGCGCGCGATGATCGAAAGCGGCAGCCATCCGATCGAGGTGGTGGCGCGCGAGAATGGCTTCTCCGACGCCGAGCGCATGCGGCGCGCCTTCCTGCGCGCCTTCGGCCAGCCGCCGCAGGCGATCAAGCGCGCCGCCCGCGCCGAATAATCACTCGATGTCGTGGTGGCGCAGGAATTCGGCGTCCTGCAAGGGCGAGGCGCCGAACAGGCGGCGGTACTCGCGGCTGAACTGCGATGGGCTTTCATAGCCGACCCGGTAGGCCGCCGTCGCCGCCTCCATGCTGCCGGCCAGCAGCAGCTTGCGCGCCTCCGTCAGCCGCATCCGCTTCTGGTACTGCAAGGGACTCATTACCGTCACCGCCTTGAAGCGCCGGTGCAGCACCGAGGGACTCATGCTCACCTCGCGCGCCAACTCCTCGATCTTCATCGGCTGGTCGTAGTGCTGCTTGATCCATTGGATCGCCGCGCTCACGCCCTGCTCCCGGCGCTCGCCCAGCAGCGTGTGGTACAGCATGGCGCCGCTCGGTCCACTCAGCAGCCGGTACAGGATTTCCTGCTTGACCAGCGGCGCCAGCGCGGCGCGGTCGGCCGGCGCGGCGAGCAGCTTTAGCAGCCGCACGAAGGCGTCCTGCAATTCGGCGCCGGCCGCGTCCACGCAGGCGCCCGCGGCCGATGCCGGCTTGTTCGGCACCGCCAGCCGCAAGTCGATCACCAGCGCCGCGATCTCCTTCGGGTCGAGGTCGATCTTCAGGCCCAGGTAAGGCTCGTCCTGCGTGGCGCGCGTGACCTGGCCCGACACCGGCATGTCGACCACCGACAGCACATAGCTGCCCGGTCCGTAATGCTTGATCGCGGCGCCGATCAGCACCTTCTTGCGGCCCTGCAGGACCAGGCAGATCGAGGGCTCGAGGATGCCGCGGCTCATCTCGGTCGGCCGCAAGAAGCGCAGGAAGGACAGGTAAGGAATCGGCGTGTGCACCTGGCGCTGCCCGTCCGGCACGCCGTCGAAATGGCGCGCCGCTGCCTCCCGCAAGACGTCGATATCGCTGTTCACTGTTGGTGGCCCATGATGGCTTTCGGTTCAAGGTAAGCCTGCAAGCCGTGACGCCCGAACTCGCGGCCGATGCCGGACTGGCGGAAGCCGCCGAACGGCGCATCCGGCTCGTCGTACAGGCCGTTGATGAATACGCGGCCGGCGACCAGTTGCGCCGCCACCCGGCCGGCGCGTTCGGCATCGCCCGAACTGACGTAGGCGTGCAGGCCGTATATCGTATCATTCGCGATGCGGATCGCCTCGTCCTCGTCGCGGTAGCCGATGATCGCCAGCACCGGCCCGAAGATCTCGTCGCGCGCGATGGCCATGTCGTTGCGCACGCCGGTGAACACGGTCAGCCGCACGTAGTGTCCCTGCTCCAGCCCCTGCGGCTTGCCGGGACCGCCCACCAGCAGCTGCGCGCCCTCTTCGAGGCCGGCGCGGATGTAGTGCTGCACGCGTTCGTACTGCCGCTGCGTGACCATCGGCCCGATCATGGTGCCGTCCGCGCGCGGATCGCCGACCTTGAAGCTCTGCGCCGCCCGCAGCACCAGCCGTTTGACCTCCTCCATCCGATGCTCCGGCACCAGCAGGCGGGTGCCGGCGAGGCAGGCCTGGCCGCTGTTCATGGTCGCCGCCGCCAGCGCGAGCGGGATGGCGGCCTCGAAATCGGCGTCGTCGAGCAGGATGTTGGGCGACTTGCCGCCCAACTCCAGCGTGACCCGCTTCATGGTCTCGGCCGCGCCGCGCGCGATCGTCTTGCCGACCGCCGTCGAGCCGGTGAAGGAGATCTTGGCGACGTCGGGATGGCGCGTGAACTCGGCGCCCACCGTATCGCCGCGCCCATTGACGATGTTGAACACGCCCGGCGGCAGGCCCGCCGCGTGCAGGCATTCGGCCAGCAACTGGGTCTGGATCGCACTCAGTTCGCTCGGCTTGATCACCGCGGTGCTGCCCGAGGCGATCGCCATCGCCAGCTTGCCGCAGATGAAGGAGTAGTTGGCGTTCCATGGTGTGATCAGCGCCGCCACGCCGAGCGGCTCGAGCACCACCTTGGCCTTGCCGACGTAGCTGACGAAGTCGAAGGTCTTCAACAGTTCGGCGGCGCGCCGGAAGCCGTCGGCCGCGCGCCGCGTGGAGTTCTGGCAGGTGCGCAGCG
>DASRXO010000199.1:0-4188 GCA_035654095.1 Telluria sp. | reverse complement strand
CCTAAGTTACAATACCGGCTTCACCCACCGAGCCAGAGCGATGCGCCAATACCTCGATTTCATGCGCCATGTGAAAGACCATGGCACCGTCAAAACCGACCGTACCGGCACCGGCACGGTGTCGGTGTTCGGCTACCAGATGCGCTTCAACTTGCAAGCTGGTTTTCCGCTGGTGACGACCAAGAAGCTGCACCTGAAATCGATCATCCATGAACTGATCTGGTTCCTGGCCGGCTCGACCAACATCGGCTATCTCAAGCAGAACGGCGTCAGCATCTGGGACGACTGGGCCGACGCCGACGGCGAACTGGGTCCGATCTACGGTTACCAATGGCGCAACTGGCCGACCCCCAGCGGCGGCCATATCGACCAGATCAGCCAGGTGCTGGACCAGATCCGCAACACGCCCGATTCGCGCCGCATGATGGTCTCGGCCTGGAACGTGGCCGACATCCCGCAGATGAAGCTGCCGCCTTGCCACGCGCTGTTCCAGTTCTATGTGGCCGACGGCAAGCTGTCGTGCCAGTTGTACCAGCGTAGCGCGGACATCTTCCTCGGCGTGCCGTTCAATATCGCGTCCTACGCCCTGCTGACCCACATGATGGCGCAGCAGGCCGGCCTGGAAGTGGGCGACTTCGTCTGGACCGGCGGCGACTGCCACCTGTATGCGAACCACATGGAGCAGGTCGAGCTGCAGCTGTCGCGCGCGCCGCTGGCGCTGCCCAAGCTGGTCATCAAACGCAAGCCGGACTCGCTGTTCGATTACCAGTTCGAGGACTTCGAGATCGTCGGCTACGAATCGCATCCGCACATCAAAGCCCCGGTGGCGGTGTAACCATGGCGCAGCTCACCCTGGTCGTGGCGATGGACGCGCAGCGCGGCATCGGCATCGACAACGCGCTGCCCTGGCGCCTGCCGGAGGATCTCGCGCACTTCAAGCGCATCACCTCCGGCCATCCGATCATCATGGGCCGCAAGACCTTCGACTCGATCGGCCGTCCGCTGCCGAACCGGCGCAACATCGTCATCAGCCGCAACGCCGGCTGGCGCCATGACGGCGTCGAGGCGGTGAGTTCGCTCCAGGCGGCGCTCGCGCTGGCGGGCGGCGAGGAGCTGTTCATCATCGGCGGCGCGCAGATTTTCGCCGCGGCGATGGAGCTGGCCGACAAGATGATCGTGACCGAGATCGCACACAGCTTCCGATGCGACACCTTCTTCCCGCCGCTCGAGCCACAGGCATGGCGCGAGACGGCGCGCGAGACCCATCATTCCCAGGCCAATGGCTTCGACTATGCCTTCGTCACTTACGTTAAAGCGAGATAAACGATGTCCGGACACGATTTCCACGTACATGGGCCGCACGACCACGCGGTCGAGCATGCGGCCCATGGCGGCGACGGCTTTTCGAACAACATCGCGGTGATGACCGCGATCCTCGCCACCGTCGGCGCGATGTTCGGCTACCAGGGCGGCGCCACCCAGAACGACGCGGCGCTGTTCAAGAATAACGCGGCGATCGCCAAGACCGAGGCGGCGAACGCCTGGAACTACTACCAGGCCAAGTCCAACAAGCAGAACCTGGCCGAGATGGCGATGACGCTGCCCGGCGTCGACCCGGCCAAGTACAAATCCGAGGTCGAGCGCTACAAGGGCGAGAAGGAAGAGATCAAGACCAAGGCCGAAAAGCTCGAAGCCACCTCCGACGACTGGAACAAGAAGTCCGATGCGGCGCTGCACCAGCACCACCAGTGGGCGCTGGCCACGACCGCCGAGCAGATCGCCATTTCGCTGGCCGCGATCACGCTGCTGACCCGCAAAAAATGGCTGATGGCCGGCGCCTACGGCGTGGCGGCGGTCGGCGTGGCGCTGGGCGTGTTCGCCTGGCTGCACATCGATCCGATCGGCGCGCTGTTCGCCGGCGGGGCCGCGGCGGCGCATTAGCGCTGACGCGTGGGCATCTTCGATGCCCACCCTACCGTTCGCGTAGGGTGGGTATCGAAGATGCCCACGCGAATACAGTGCGACAGTTCACGTAGGGTGGGTATCGAAGATGCCCACGCGAATACAGTGCGACAGTTCGCGTAGGGTGGGTATCGAAGATGCCCACGCGGATACAGTGCGACAGTTCGCGTAGGGTGGGTATCGAAGATGCCCACGCGGATACAGTGCGACAGCAAATCGGCGTTGTCGCTAGCCTGATAATTTTTTTCACCGGATAGCGGCCATTTCTGCGAAAATCCGCTTCTTATTTTTTCCCGGTGCTTCGCATTGGAGCCGTCCATGAAATTTCGTTTCCCTATCATCATCATTGACGAGGACTTCCGTTCCGAGAACACCTCGGGCCTTGGCATCCGCGCGCTGGCCGCGGCGATGGAAAAGGAAGGCATGGAAGTGCTCGGCCTGACCAGCTACGGCGACCTGTCGCAATTCGCCCAGCAGCAGTCGCGCGCCTCGGCCTTCGTGCTGTCGATCGACGACGAGGAGTTCGGCGCAGGCAGCATCGAAGAGACCAACTTCGCGCTCACCGCGCTGCGCGCCTTCGTGCAGGAGATCCGCCACAAGAACGCCGACATCCCGATCTACATCTACGGCGAGACGCGCACTTCGCGCCACATCCCGAACGACATCCTGCGCGAGCTGCACGGCTTCATCCACATGTTCGAGGACACGCCCGAATTCGTGGCGCGCCACATCATCCGCGAGGCCAAATCCTACCTCGACGGCCTGGCGCCGCCGTTCTTCCGCGCGCTGGTCAACTACGCCAACGACGGCTCGTACTCGTGGCACTGCCCCGGCCACTCGGGCGGCGTGGCCTTCCTGAAGTCGCCGATCGGCCAGATGTTCCACCAGTTCTTCGGCGAGAACATGCTGCGCGCCGACGTCTGCAACGCGGTCGAGGAACTCGGCCAGCTGCTCGACCACACCGGCCCGGTCGCCAAGTCCGAGCGCAATGCCGCGCGCATCTTCAACGCCGACCACTGCTACTTCGTCACCAACGGCACCTCGACCTCGAACAAGATGGTGTGGCACTCGACCGTTGCCCCCGGCGACATCGTGGTGGTCGACCGCAACTGCCACAAGTCGATCCTGCACTCGATCATCATGTGCGGCGCGATCCCGGTGTTCCTGATGCCGACCCGGAACCATCTCGGCATCATCGGCCCGATCCCGCTCGAAGAGTTCACGCCCGAGAGCATCGCGCGCAAGATCGAGGCCAATCCCTTCGCGCGCGAAGCCGTCAACAAGAAGCCGCGCATCCTGACGATCACCCAGTCGACCTACGACGGCGTGGTGTACAACGTCGAGACCCTGCGCGAAATGTTGGACGGGAAGATCGATACCCTGCACTTCGACGAAGCCTGGCTGCCGCACGCGACCTTCCACGACTTCTACAAGAACATGCACGCGATCGGCCGCGACCGGCCGCGCGCCAAGGAGTCGATGATCTTCTCGACCCAGTCGACCCACAAGCTGCTGGCCGGCCTGTCGCAGGCCTCGCAGGTGCTGGTGCGCGAATCGGAGTCGGTCAAGCTGGACCAGGATGCCTTCAACGAGGCCTACCTGATGCACACCTCGACCTCGCCGCAGTATTCGATCATCGCCTCCTGCGACGTGGCCGCGGCCATGATGGAGGCGCCGGGCGGCACCGCGCTGGTGGAGGAATCGATCCTCGAGGCGCTCGACTTCCGCCGCGCGATGAAGAAGGTCGACGCCGAATGGGGCAAGGACTGGTGGTTCCAGGTCTGGGGCCCGGACACCTTCTCCGAAGAAGGCATCGGCACCCAGGACGACTGGATGATCCGCGCCGAGGACGACTGGCACGGCTTCGGCAAGCTGGCGCCGGGCTTCAACATGCTCGACCCGATCAAGGCCACGGTGGTGACGCCGGGCCTGTCGCTGGACGGCCGCTTCGGCGAGTCCGGCATTCCGGCCTCGATCGTGACCAAGTATCTGGCGGAGCACGGCGTGATCATCGAGAAGTGCGGGCTGTACTCGTTCTTCATCATGTTCACGATCGGGATCACCAAGGGCCGCTGGAACACGCTGGTGACGGCGCTGCAGCAGTTCAAGGACGACTACGACAAGAACCAGCCGATGTGGCGCATCCTGCCGGAGTTCGCGGCCGCCAATCCGCGCTACGAGGGCATGGGCCTGCGCGACCTGTGCCATTCGATCCACGACTTCTAC
>DASRXO010000198.1:0-6186 GCA_035654095.1 Telluria sp. | reverse complement strand
GCACGCGATGGGGGGACGCATGCAGTGCATGAGTTCCCGCCTGCGCCGGAAGTCGTTTTCCCCAATGGGGAGAACGACGTCGTCCTCGCGCACGCGGGACCCATGCTGAGCAAGCCTTAGCTGTCCACGTGCGAAATCAGCAAGTGCTGGTCGGGCTTGCGCGCATGGCCGGCGTCCACCGAAATCCCCACCGATACGATATCGATCAGCAGCAGCTGCAGGATGCGCGAGATCATCGACAGGAAGGTCGTGCTGTCCTCGCTGTGATCGACCGCCAGGCAGACCGTGGCCTTCTTCGCCAGCGGCGACTGGCTGCTGCTGATCGCGATCACGTCGGCGCCCGCCGCGCGCGCCGCGTCCACCGCCTCCAACAGCTCGGGCAAGCGGCCCGAGTTCGAAATCGCGATCACCACGTCGCCCGGCTTGAGCAGCTCCGCGGCCAGCGTGAACAGATGCGAATCCCCGTACGACGAGGTCGGAATCCGGAAGCGGAAGAACTTGTGCTGCCCGTCCAACGCCACCACGCGCGCATTCCCCATCGCGTAGAACTCGATGCGCTTCGCCTTGCTGACCAATTCGATCGCGCGGTCGATCGCGCGCACGTCGAGCTGGTCGCGGAACTTGAGGATCGCCGACACCGTGTTGTCGATCACCTTGGCCGACAGGTCGTGCGTGCTGTCGCTGGTGCGCACCTGGCTGTGGCGCACCGGGATCGCGCCGGTCAGGCTGCTGGCGAACTTGAGCTTGAAGTCGGCCAGGCCGAGGAAACCGAGCGAGCGGCAGAAGCGGATCACGGTCGGCTGCGACACCTCGGCCAACCGCGCGATGCCGGCGATCGGCTCGTTGAGCACGAGGCGCGGCTGCTCCAGCACCAGCGTGGCCACGCGCTGCTCGGCCGGCGTCAGTTCGTGCTGCAGGTGGCCGATGCGCTCCATCAGCGTGTTGGCGCCGCTGCGTCCGCGCAGATGTTCGGACAGGATCGTGGCCACCCCGTGGAAGGCCGGGTTGGGCGTGGTGATCACATAGGTCGGAATGTCGGCCAGGTAGTTCGAGAAACGGCCCTTGGCCTCGAAGCGCGCGCGGAACGGCGAGGCGGCGAACCACTCGCCCATGCGCGGCACGATGCCGCCGCCGATGAACACGCCGCCGAACGCACCCAGCGTCACCGCCAGGTTGGCCGCCGCGCCGCCCAGCATGCCGCAGAAGCATTCGAGCACTTCGAGGCACAGCGGGTCGTTCTCTTCCAGCGCGCCGGCGATGATCTCGGGCGAGGTGCGCGCGCCGGCGTCGACGCCGTTGCGCCGCGCCAGCGCGCGGTAGATGATCTCCATGCCGGGGCCGGAGATCAGGCGCTCGTTCGACACGTGCGGCCACTCCTTCCAGGCGTACTGCAGGATCGCGAATTCGCGTTCGTCGGCCGGCGCGAAGTTGACGTGGCCGCCTTCGCTGCCGAGGGTGACGAAACCATCGACGGTCGGGATCACGCCCGATACGCCGAGACCGGTGCCCGGTCCCAGCACGCCGATCACGGCATTCGCGGCCGGCGTGCCGGGGCCGACCTGCATCAGGTCATCCGGCTTCAGGCCGGGCAGCGCCATGGCCAGCGCGGTGAAGTCGTTGACGATCAGGAGCGTGTGCAGGCCCAGCTCGCGCCGCACCGCATCGGTCGAGAATTCCCAGTCGCGATTGGTCATGCGCACCTGGTCGCCGTTGATCGGGTTGGCGACCGCCAGCGCGGCGTGGTTGAGCGTGACGTCGGCGTGGTCGGCGAGGTAGAAGCGCAACAGCGGCACGATGCCTTCGAAGTCGTCGCATTTGAGCACGCGCACCGAGCGGAACACGCCAGGCTCGGTTTGCAGCGCGAGCCGGGCGTGGGTCGCGCCGATGTCGGCCAGCAGGCGCGGGCCATCGGCGAAGGCGGTGCGGCCCGATTTTTCGTCGTCGACCCGCTTGTTCATTACGTCACCGTACCGAACCAGGCGCCGTAAGCCGGCAGCGTGATCGTGCTGCCCGCGGCGCTGCCCGGCAGGCCGTGGCCCGCCAGCGACGCGGCGTTGGCTGCTTGCGGCCATGCGAAGGTTTGTGGCTGCGCGCTCAAATTGAAAGCGGCCAGCACGCCGGGATGCCCATCGAGATCGCGGCGCAGCGCCAGCACAGGTTCCGGCGCGTCGAAGAACGCAATCTCGCCGCGCGTGAGCTGCGGCAGCGTGCGGCGCCACGCGATGATCCGCCGTGCGAAGTTCAGCGCGGAATCGGGATCGCCCTCCTGCACCGAGGCGGCGGCCGCAAGATGCGGCGCAGCCACCGGCAGCCACGACTTGCCGCTCGTGAAGCCGGCATTGGGCGCCTCGTTCGTCCACGGCATCGGCGTGCGGCAGCCGTCGCGGCCCTTGAACTCGGGCCAGAAGGTGATGCCGTACGGGTCTTGCAGCAGTTCGTACGGCACCTCGGCTTCGGTCAGCGCCAGCTCGTCGCCCTGGTACAAGCAGGGCGTACCCTTGAGCGAGAGCTGCATCGCGAGCACCAGCTTGGCCAGCGCGGGCGTCGGATTCGGGCCGCCCCAGCGCGTCATCACGCGCACGCTGTCGTGGTTACCGACCGACCACGAAGCCCAGCCGCCCTTGACGCGCGCCTCGAAGTCCTCGACCTGCTTGCGGATGTGCGCCGCCGAGAATTGGGGCGTCAGCAAATTGAAGCTGTAGGCCATGTGCAGCTTGTCGCCATCGGCCGTGTAGTCGGCCATCACGGCCAGCGCATCGTCGGCGCCCACTTCGCCGATCGCCACCACGCCGTATTCGTCGAGCAGGCTGCGCATCCTTTTGAGGAAGGCGATGTTCTCGGGCCGCGTCTTGTCGTAGATGTGCGCCTGCATGCCGTACGGGTTGACGTCGGAGACCGTTGCCGTATCGCGGTTGACGGCCGGCGGATTGCTGCGCAGTCCAGTGTCGTGGAAGTGGAAATTACAGGCGTCCATGCGCACGCCGTCGACGCCGCGCTCGAGCCAAAAGCGCAGGTTGTCGAGGTGGGCCTGCTGCACCTCCGGATGATGGAAGTTCATATCCGGCTGGCTGACCAGGAAGTTATGCAGGTAGTACTGCTTGCGCCGGCTGTCCCACTGCCACGAAGAGCCGCCGAACACCGACAGCCAGTTATTCGGCGGATTGCCGTCCGGGCGCGGATCGGACCACACATACCAGTCGGCCTTCGGATTGTCGCGGCTCTTGCGGCTTTCGGCGAACCACGGATGCGCCTCGGCGGTGTGCGACAGCACCTGGTCGATCATGATCTTCAGGCCCAGGCTGTGCGCCTTGGCGATCAGGCGGTCGAAATCGGCGAGCGTGCCAAACAGCGGATCGACGTCGCAGTAGTCGGACACGTCGTAGCCGAAGTCCTTCATCGGCGAGGTGAAGAAAGGCGAGATCCAGACGAAGTCCACGCCCAGGCTGGCGATGTATTCGAGTTTGGCGGTGATGCCGGGCAGGTCGCCCACGCCGTCGCCGTTAGTGTCGAGGAAGCTGCGCGGATAGACCTGGTAGATGATCGCTTCGCGCCACCAGGCCGGTTGGCTTGTCTGCATTGGATTGTCCCCGAGCGTGTATATAGTTTGTACATAATATACATCACATTCGGCGTTTTTACAAATCAACAGGCCTTGACCGACCTGAGACATAAACGCATAATATTCAACCAGTTACAGATATTATGAAAGGCGGCGAGCGATCTAATCGGTAGTCAAACTACAGTTTAATCACATTTATGTTGCCAGCATTTCAGCTTCGGCTTAGCATCGCGTCTGGTCGATACAAGGGAGCCGCGATGGCGCAGGCAGAAACGCAGAATGGAACCGGGCGGATGCCCCGGCAAATCCCCTACATCATCGCCAACGAAGCCTGCGAGCGCTTCAGTTTTTACGGCATGCGCAATATCCTCACGCCGTTCTTGATCGGCACGCTGCTGCTGTTCCTGCCCGAGCAGGACCGCGCCAGCGACGCCAAGCACGTGTTCCATACCTTCGTGATCGGCGTCTACTTCTTCCCGCTGCTGGGCGGCTGGATCGCCGACCGCTTCTACGGCAAATACAATACGGTGTTCTGGCTCAGCCTCGTGTACTGCGCGGGCCACGCCTGCCTCGCCGCGTTCGACGACAACATCAAGGGCTTCTACTTCGGCCTGTTCCTGATCGCGCTCGGATCGGGCGGCATCAAGCCGCTGGTGGTCTCCTTCGTCGGCGACCAGTTCGACCAGACCAACAAGGACAAGGCCAAGCTGGTGTTCGACCTGTTCTACTGGAGTATCAACGTCGGCTCCTTCTTCGCCTCGCTGCTGATGCCGATCTTCCTGCGCGATTACGGGCCGTCGGTGGCCTTCGGCATACCGGGCATCCTGATGTTCATCGCGACCATGGTCTTCTGGTTCGGCAAAAAGAAGTATGTGCACGTGCCGCCCGCGCCGTCCGATCCGCACTCCTTCCTGCGTGTGGCGCGCAGCGCGCTGCGCGCGGCCAAGCCGGGCGAAAGCCGTCCGGGCCTGGCGATCGCGTCGATCGGCGCTGCGGGTGCGGTGGCCGCGCTGGCGATGTCGTTCCAGTGGGGCTTCGTGATCGCCGCCTGTACCGCGCTGGTGCTGCTGCTCGCGTTCGGCGGCATCGGCACCTCGATGCAGCTGGAGCGCGCACGCGGCCTGCATCCGGACGACGCGGTCGATGGGGTGCGCGCCGTGCTGCGCATCCTGATCGTGTTCGCGCTAGTCACGCCTTTCTGGTCGCTGTTCGACCAAAAGGCCTCGACCTGGATCGTGCAGGCCAATTCGATGACGCAGCCGGTGTTCAGCTGGTTCGGCCGCGAGTTCAAATTCGTGCCTGCGCAGATGCAGGCGCTGAACCCGATCCTGGTGCTGATCCTGATCCCCTTGAATAACATGGTGCTGTTCCCGCTGCTGCGCGCGATCGGCATCGAACCGACCGCCTTGCGCCGCATGACCACGGGGATCGCGCTGTCCGCGCTGTCGTGGGTCGCGATCGGCACCATCCAGGTGATGATGGACGGCGGCACGCCGACCTCGATGGCGTGGCAGATCCTGCCGTATGCGCTGCTGACAATGGGCGAGGTGCTGGTGTCGGGCACCGGCCTCGAATTCGCGTACAGCCAGGCGCCGCCGTCGATGAAGGGCGTGATCATGGCGTTCTGGTACCTGGCCGTGACGATCGGCAGCCTGTGGGTCCTGATCGTCAACGCGAGCGTGAAGAACGACGCGGTGCTGGCCTACATCCAGACCAGCGGCTTCAGCGTGATGGCGTTCCAGATGTACTTCTTCGCCGCCTTCGCCTTCGCGGCGGCCGCGCTCTTCGGCTGGTACGCGCTGCGCTACCGGATGACCAACAACTACCGCATCGCGGAACCGGCAATGAAATGCAAATAGCCTTCCTTTGGGCCGCCGCCCTGCTGGCCGGCGCACACGCTTATGCCGCGGAGCTGCCGCTTGAGACCTGCGATGGCGGCTTCCAGACTATTCTCGCGCCGGCCGCAAGCGCGATGCCGGCACGTGCGGTGTGGCTGGACCGGCGCCTGGTGCAATGGCCAGGCGCCGACGCGGCCGGTGTCTTCAAGCTGTATCACGCGCCGGCAGGGACGATTACCGCGCCGGTGGGCGGCAGGGTCCAGGGCGCGGACGGTGCGCTGGCGCTCCTTGTATCCGATGCGCCGCTGCCGGTCCGCTTCAAGTATGTCGGCAAAGGGGTGACGCTGGCGGTTGGCGCCGGCGATTTCGCCATGCTTCCGGCCCTGCATCGCCAGCAGTTGGTGCTGGTGCAGGAGGCGGCGGACGGCACGGTGCGCGCGGCGACCCGCTTGCAAGCGGCCGGCGCGCTGGACGACCTGTTCGCCGCTGCGGCCCAGACCAACGACCTTGGCGTGCGCGTTTCGGCACACGGCGCCGCGTTCAAGCTGTGGGCGCCGACCGCGCAGCAGGCCGCGGTCTGCACTTACGACAGCGGCACGTCGCGCGCTTCGGGCAGGCTGCCGATGCGGCGCGATGCCGCCACCGGCATCTGGAGCGCATCCGCACCGGCCGGGCTGTCGGGCAAATACTACAAGTACATGGTCGACGTGATCGTGGACGGTACGGGCCTGGTACGCAACCTCGTCACCGATCCCTATTCGGTCAGCCTCACCACCGACTCGAAGCGCA
>DASRXO010000197.1:0-4297 GCA_035654095.1 Telluria sp. | reverse complement strand
CTGCTGGCCCAACTCGCCCCCGGTTATGGTCTAACGGCCAGCGGTGGGCCAAGCCAACCGGCCGGCACTTCCCTGGACCAATTGCTCCAGTCCATCCTCGCTGCGGCACCGGGCCAGGCCGCCAGCGACCAGGCTCAGCTGACCGGCAACGCCCAGTCGTTCCTGAGCCATCTGACCGGCAGCGTGCCCTTGCTGGTCGAGACCATCGTGCCGACCAGCACTGCGAGCGTGCCCACCGGCACACTGACCTTGACCGGCACCAGTACCGCAGGACAGCGCACCGCGCTGGTGATCGATGCCACGCATCTGGCAGCCGGCAGCTCGCTCGAATTGAAAGCGGTCGACTTCGCCGTTATCGTGGGCACGGCCAACATTATTGGCAGCACTTCCGGGCAAATCCTGAGCGGCGACAACGCCAACCAGCACTTTACGGTGAACGCGGACGGCGGCAGTTCGGTGTTCGCGGGGGGCGGCAGCGACACCTTGCAGTTGCTGTCGCCGAACGCGTCGACCAACGCCGCCGCCAGCACCACCATGCTCGATGGCAGTAGCGGCAACGACGTCGCCGTCTTTGGCGGCGCCCGTTCCGACTACACGGTGGAGGCACACGACGGCTATGTCCTTGTCAGCGCCAAGGCGCAGCCCCAGCAACAGACGGTGGTGCTCAATGTGGAAAGCATGCAGTTTGCCGACGCCGCGGTAGCGATCGACAACCGCGCGGCGCTGAGCTCGATCGCCGCCCTGTATCAGACCGTGCTGGGCCGCCAAGCGGACTGGCAGGGCTTCAGCTACTGGGGACAACAGCAGGCAAACGGCGCGAGCCTGGGGCAGATCGCGGTCGCCATGCTCAGCGCGACGGAATCGACTGCCGGTCAAGCGACCGGGTTCAACGGCGATCCCGTGCACGACCTCGGGCTGTTGTACCAAGGCATCTTCGACCGCAGCGCCGACCCGACGGGGATCGCCTTCTGGGTTAGCCAGATGCACCAGGGTTTGACGCTGGCGCAAGTGGCCGATAACTTTGTCCATGCACAGGAAATGAACGTGCACAATATCGCGCCGCAAAACTGGGCCTTCCTGGTGTAGCGGCACCGAAACAATGATTGCGCACACTGCGATTCCGCATGACGACCGGTAAGCGCCCTTCACCGCTCAAGGGCGTGGCCGATGACCGCCTGCCGTCCTGTTTCTGGATCACCGGCCTGCCCGCCGCCGGCAAGAGTACCCTGGCGCACGCCTTGTTGGCCGCGCTGCGGCAACGCGGCACCGCCGCCGTGGTCCTCGACGGCGACGAATTGCGGCGCGGCCTGTGCGCGGACCTCGGACTGTCCGATGCCGACCGCCACGAAAATATCCGGCGCGCGGGAGAGGTCGCGCGCCTGATGGCCGATGCCGGCCTGCTCGTCATCTGCGCCTTCGTGTCGCCATTCACCGCCGACCGCGCGCGGGTTCGCCATTTGTTCCCGGCGGGCCGGTTTGCCGAAGTCTACTTGTCCACCTCGCTGGCCAGCTGCGCCGCGCGCGACCCGAAAGGCTTGTACGCGAGGGCCCGCGCCGGCACCTTGACGGGACTGACCGGCTGGGATGCGCCGTATGAAATGCCCCTCCTCCCCGAGTTCGTCTTCGACACCTGGCTTGCCGAGCCGGCCGCGATGGTCGACACACTGCTCGCCGGATCCACCTTCTCCTAATGAGAACGGGGAGCGTGCGCTCCCCGTTTTCAAGCCGCTGCGGCGGCAAGCCTAGCGCGACTTGGAGCCCGACTTGCTCTTGCTGTCGCTGTCGTCGGCGTCGCGGCCGGAGCGGCTGCCGCCCTGGTCGCTCTGCTTGCTGCCGCTCTTGCTGGCGCTCGAACGCGAGCTCGACTGATCCGATTGGCGATTGCCGTGGCTCATGCTGCCGGCGCGGCGTGCTTCCTCGGAAGTGAATTCGTGTGCCGTGCCTTTCTCGTGGGCAGCCTTACCGCCCTCGCTGGCGATTTCGCGCTGGCGCTCGGGATCCATCGAGGCGAAACCACGATTGCTGGTACCGCTTCCTTGACCGCCCTGTTTGTCACTTTGCTTATTGCCCGGATTATTTGAAGCCATGGTGAATCTCCTTTATCTGTTGAAACCCCTGCCGTTGCAGGAGCCACTGCCCGATGTAGCCGGCGTGGCGCCGATGAGCGTTCGAGCAAAACCATCTTAAGCACAGCTCTTGAATGCCGGTATAGGACGGCTTCAGATGACTTTGTAGGACATCGCGAGACAGAAAATACGATTGCGAAATAAAGGCCACCAATAGTCCTCCCTGTCGGGTCCAGTCCTACATTCATGCGCTCCGTTTTCCTATCGCGCGAGCCAGGCTGGGCGCGCATGATGGCGGTCCGCAGCAGATTTTCGAAAAGGAATTCGCCATGAACTCGAACCAACGAAACCAGGACAACAAGCAGTCGGACCAGGGTGCCAACGAGAAGACCGCGTCGTCCGGGCGCAGCAAGATGACGGCCGACAAGGGCAACCTCGATCCCTCGTCGCGACAGTCGCAGCAGTCGGGCGGCAAGGGCGGCACGCAGCAGCAAGGCGGCCAGCAACAGCAAGGCGGCCAGCAAAGCACCTCGCAAACCGGGACAACTCAGCAGCAAGGCAATCCCGGCCAACGCCAGTCGAACGACGTCGCGGGCGGCATGCCGCGCAGTCCGGGCGGCAGCCGCCAGGCGGCCGAGCAGGATATGGATGAGGAGACCGGCTTGTCGAACCGCGCCAATCGGCAGTCGTCCGAGATCGACGAGGGCAGCCGGCAAACCAAGCAAAGCAATGTGGGACGGCGCGACGACGGTACGCCCGACTAAGTCCCAGTCCCTTCGGCGGCAGGCCCTCGATCGCTCCTAGCCTGCTTCCTGTGCACGCAGGCGCCGAAAATAATCGATGGTGCGGCCCAGCCCCTCGTGCATGCCGACCTTCGGCTCCCAGCCCAGTTGCTCGCGCGCACGACCGATGTCGGGCCGGCGCCGCGCCGGGTCGTCGCTGGGCGCGGGCAGGAAGCTGATGGTCGAGGAGGAACGCGTGAGGTCCATGATGGTCTCGGCCAGCTCGAGCATCGAATACTCGAGCGGGTTGCCGAGATTCACCGGCCCGCACAGCGCGGGCGGCGCGCGCATCATGCGCACGATGCCATCGATCAAGTCGTCCACATAACAGAAGGAACGGGTCTGGCGGCCATCGCCATACACCGTGATCGGCCGGTTGTCGAGCGCCTGCATGATGAAGTTCGACACCACCCGCCCATCGCCCGGATGCATGCGCGGCCCGTAGGTGTTGAACACGCGCACGATCTTGCTGTGCAGGCCGTGCTGGCGTCGGTAATCCATGAACAAGGTTTCCGCGCAGCGCTTGCCTTCGTTGTAGCAGGAGCGCAGGCCGACCGGGTTCACGTGGCCGGCGTAGTTCTCGGTCTGCGGGTGCACTTGCGGGTCGCCGTACACCTCGCTGGTCGATGCCTGCAGGATCCTCGCCTTCAGCCGGCGCGCCAGGCCCAGCAGGTTGATCGCACCCAGCACGCAGGTCTTGGTGGTCTGCACCGGATCGGACTGGTACTGCAGCGGCGAGGCCGGACAAGCAAGATTGTAGATCTCGTCGACCTCCAGCTGGAGCGGCGATACCACGTCGTGGCGCAGGAATTCGAAACGCGGATGGGCCAGCAGGTGAGCGATATTGCGCTTGCTGCCAGTCCATAAATTATCGGCGCACGCCACGTCATGGCCGCGCGCCAGCAGATGCTCGCACAAATGGGAGCCGAGGAAGCCGGCGCCGCCGGCCACCAGCACGCGGGTGCAATCGGGCTCCTTCATCGCGTCCCTCCGCCGGTGAGCGCCTGCTTTTCGAGCAGGAAAGGACCGATCGCCAGCGCGTCGATCGCGGTGGTGCAGAACGAGGCCAGCGCGTCGCGCGGCGTGCAGACGATGGGCTCGCCGCGCGTGTTGAATGAGGTGTTGACCAGTACCGGCACTCCGGTGCGTTCGGCGAAGGCCTGCACCAGCTCGTAATAGAGCGGATGCTGGTCGCGCCGGATGGTTTGCACGCGCGCGGTGCCGTCCACGTGGCGCACGGCCGGAATCCGGTGCGCCTTGTCGGGCCGCACGTGGTAGACGAACAGCATGAAGGGCGAGCAGTCGCCGCCGACAAACCAGTCGGCGGCGGCTTCTTCCAACACCACGGGGGCGACCGGCCGGAAGTCTTCACGATCCTTGATCTGGTTGAGGCGCGCGGCCATGCCCGGATCGGTGGGCGAGGCCAGGATCGAACGCGCGCCCAGCGCG
>DASRXO010000196.1:0-8571 GCA_035654095.1 Telluria sp. | reverse complement strand
TGCCGAAGGCGCGTACGCGGATCATGTCGAAGTCCTTGTCGCGGATCGTGATCGGCTGCGGCGTGCCCCACTTGCGGCCGGTCTGCACCCGCGTGCTGAAGAAGTAGACGTCCGACTTGAAGGGCGAGTCGAACAGCTTGTCCCAGTTTTTCAGGTTGGTCAGCACCGGCAGGGTCTGGGTGGTCAGCTTGTGGGTGCCAGGGCCGAATACGTCGGCGATGGTGCCTTCGTTGACGAACACCGCCAGCTGCGACTCGCGCACGTTGAGGATGCCGCCGTTCTGGATCTCGAAGTCCTGCATCGGATAGCGCCAGGCGAGCACGCCTTCGGTCTCTTCGTTCCATTGCAGGACGTCGATGAACTGCTTCTTGATGAATGAGCCAAGTGACATGATGGGTCTCCCGTGAATATTGGATGAATCAGGAAATGCAGCCGGCGTTGATCAAGCCGATCGACAGCGAGATGGAGCCGAGCAGGGCGCCGAACGCGCCGTTGTCCGCCTCGATCTGCTCCTTGGCCATGTGCAGCAGCCTGGTGGCGATCGCATACACCAGCACCTGCACCACCATCGCGCCCGCGGCCCAGCCGAAGAACTCGTAGTAGTCGCCGGTGTGCAGCAGCGCCGAGCACAGGGTGAGCGAAAAGCCGATCAGCGCACCGCCCAGCGAGAAGGCGGCGGCGCGGTTCCCCTGGCGGATCAGCAGCACTTCGTTGAAGGGCGTGATCCTGGTGTAAATGACAAAAAAAGCCAAAACCAGCGCGGCCGCCGTTAAAAGGTGCATCAGATAGTTTAGGATGGCGGGCACGAGGTCCTCCCCAAAGAAGATGGTCAGAATGACAGCACACGACGATCTTAGATCAAAAGACGAGACATGACCAAACGAATTCTTATCCTTTCGGTGTTTGTGGTGGCCTCCTGCGGCCTGGCATATGAGTTGATCGCCGGCGCGCTCTCGAGCTACCTGCTGGGCGATTCGATCCTGCAGTTCTCGACCATCATCGGCTGCTACCTGTTCGCGATGGGCGTCGGCGCCCACTTCTCCAAGTACGTGCGCGACGACGACGTGCTGGCGCGCTTCATCGACATCGAACTGGCGGTGGGGCTGATCGGCGGCGTGTCGGCGGCGCTGCTGTTCATGACGTTCTCCTGGATGACCGCGCCGTTTCGCACGCTGTTGTATGTGCTGGTGTTCCTGGTCGGCGCGCTGGTCGGGATGGAGGTGCCGCTGGTGATGCGCGCGCTGAACGCGCGCCAGACCGAATTCAATGAGCTGGTCAGCCGCGTGCTGACCTTCGACTATCTCGGCGCACTGGCGGTGTCGCTGCTGTTCCCGCTGGTGCTCGCGCCCTATCTCGGACTGGTGCGCACAGGCTTTTTGTTCGGGATGCTGAACGTCGGCGTCGGCTTCTGGACCCTGTTCACCTTCCGCCGCGAGGTCAGGAATGCGGCGAGCCGCGTGCTGCGCGCGTCCGCCGTGATGTTCGTGCTGGTGACCGGCTTCGCGATGTCGGACCGCATGGTGCACTGGGGCGAGCATGGCCTGTTCGGCGACGAGATCGTGTACGCCACCACCACGCCCTACCAGCGGCTGGTGATCACGCGCTGGAAGGACGACCTGCGGCTCTACATCAACGGCAACCTGCAGTTCTCCTCGCGCGACGAATACCGCTATCACGAGGCGCTGGTGCATCCGGCGCTGCAGGCCTTGCCGTGGGCGAAGCGGGTGCTGGTGCTGGGCGGCGGCGACGGCCTCGCGCTGCGCGAGATCCTGCGCTATCCGAACATCGAGCAGGTGACGCTGGTCGACCTCGACCCGGCGATGACGGGTGCCTTCACCACCCGTCCGGAACTGGTGAAGCTGAACCACGGCTCGTTCTCCGACCCGCGCGTGAAAGTGGTCAACGCCGACGCCGCGATCTGGCTGCAGGACAGCACCGAGATGTTCGACGCGGCGATCGTCGACTTCCCCGATCCGTCCAGTTTCGCGCTCGGCAAACTGTACTCGGTGCCGTTCTACGGCATGCTCAAGAAGCATGTGGCGGCCAACGGGTTGGTGGTGGTGCAATCGACCTCGCCGTTCTTCGCGCCGCACGCCTACTGGACCATCGACGCCACGCTGCGCGAGGTCGGCATGCGCACCTGGCCCTACCACGCTTATGTGCCCTCGTTCGGCGAGTGGGGCTTCATCCTCGCCTCGCCCCAGCAGGCCTACGCGCCGCCCGCCAGCTACCGGCTGCCGATGCGCTACCTGAACGCCGACACCACGCGCGAGATGTTCGTGTTCCCGCCCGATATGAAGGCGCTGGAGATGGCGCCGAACCGCCTCAACACCCAGTCGCTGGTGCACGAATTCGAGCAGGACTGGCGCCAGGTGATCCGCTGATGGACCGCCGCTCCTTCGTCGCCTGGGCCGGTGCGGCCGGCGTGGCGGCGGCCGGCAGCGCGGCCGGCTTTCGCTACTGGCAGGAGATCGCGCCCAGCGTGCATTATCCGGGCCGCGACGAAGGCCACTACCTGCGCGACCGCCGCCGCCTGCCGCCGCCGTCGGCCACCGTGACGACCGACGTGGCGATCCTCGGCTCCGGCATCGCCGGCCTGGCCGCGGCCTGGAAGCTGAACCGCGCCGGCCACCAGGACGCGCTGATGATCGACGGCCCGCAGCCGTACGGGAACGCGGCCGGCGGCCGTTTCGGCGACCTCGAATTCCCGACCGGCGGCCACTACCTGCCGTTGCCCTCGCCCGAGTCGGTGCACGTGCGCGAGATCCTGGCCGATCTCGGCATCATCCTGCGCGACCCGTACGCCGAGAAGCCCTACTACGACGAGCGCTACGTGCTGCACGGCCCGGAAGAGCGGCTGCTGTTCAACGGCGCCTGGCAGGACGGCTTCATCCCGACCGCCGGCGTGTCCGAGGCCGAACTGGCCGAGCACCGCCGCTTCTTCGCCGAAGTCGAACGCCTGCGCCGCGCGCGCGGCGGCGACGGCCGCCGCCTGTTCGTGTTCCCGACCGTGCAGTCCTCGTCCGACCCGGAATGGGATGCGCTCGACCGCATCACGCTGAAGGACTGGCTGGAGCGCAACGGCTACCGCTCGCCCACGCTGCACTGGTACCTCAACTACTGCTGCCGCGACGACTACGGCACGCGCTACGACCAGGTCTCGGCGTGGGCCGGCCTGCATTACTACTGCAGCCGCTGGGGCCAGGCCGCGAACGCCGGCAATGGCGCCTGGTTGACCTGGCCCGGCGGGATGCAGCCGCTGGCGAAAGCGATGGCCGACAAATCCGGCATCCGGCGCCGGGCCGGCACCGCGGTCTCGCTCAAGCGCGTGGCCGGCGGCGTGGAGGCGCTGTGCTTCACGCTCGAAGGCGGCGTGCCGCGCACTTACCTGGTCAAGGCGCGCAAGGCGATCTGCGCGATGCCGGTGTACGTGGCGGCGCACGTGGTGGAAGACATCGCCGCCTACGGCTTCGACCCGAAGGCGCATACGCCGGCCTACGCGCCGTGGATGGTCGCCAATTTCCTGATGAAGGATTTTCCGGCCGAGCTGCCGCAGGCGCCGCTGGCCTGGGACAATGTGGTGTACCAGGAGCCTGGCCTCGGCTACGTGGTCTCGACCCATCAGGACATCCGGGTGCGGCCGCCGGAGCAGACCGTGTTCAGCGCCTACGTCGCTCTATCCGACCGCACGCCGGCCGCGGCGCGCGCCTGGATGCAGGCGGCCACGCCGGACCAGCTGGTGGCGCTGGCCAGCGTCGACCTCAAGACCGCCTACGGCTGGCGCTTCGCGCCCTGCGTCGAACGGGTCGACATCACCCTGCGCGGGCATGCGATGGCGGCGCCGCTGCCGGGCTTTCGCAGCAACGCCGGGCTCAAGGCGCTGCGCGAGGCGGACGGACCGATCCTGTTCGCGCATGCCGACCTGTCCGGCTTTTCGGTGTTCGAGGAGGCCGCGTGGTGGGGCTGCCGCGCCGCCGAGCGCGCGCTGGTTTGAGCGAGGCGGCATACGAGAGCGAATGGGGTCGGCTCACCCCATCGAAGCCAGATCGCGCACAGCTTGCCGGCGTTGCGCGAACGCGTGCGCGCGGCGCGCCGTGAGGTAGCGCCCGATTGCGTCGTCGAGCGCCGGCAGCAGGATCGCGCGCTTGCTGTCGAGGGCACTGTAACGCGGGCGCTCGGCCACGTAATTGCAGTCGGCGCTGGCCTGTGGCTCGAGCGCGCTGCTGTCCACGCCCGCGTGCGAGGCCGCCTTGTGGGCGAACTCGTGCCAGGTGATCGGGTGGCCGTTGGTCAGGTGCCAGACCCCGCTCTCGCGGTCGATCAGCAGGTCGAGGCAGGCGTTGACCAGGTCCGGCACGTAGGTCGGCGAGACCGTGATGTCGTGCGCCGCCGCGAACGGCCGGCCCTGCGCCAGCGCATCCAGCGCCTGGGTCACGAAGTTGGCCTCGTCCCACGGGCCGAAGAAGGAACTGGTGCGCACCACCATCGCCGGCGGATGGCGTTCCAGCACGCGCTGCTCGGCTTCGGCCTTGCTGCGGCCGTAGGTGTTGAGCGGCGCGACCGTGTCCGACTCGACGTAGGGCGCGCCGCTGCGGCCGTCGAACACCAGGTCGCTCGAGAAGGTCAGCAGTTGCAGGCCATGGCGCGCGCAGGCGTCGGCCAGCACCGCCGGCCCGAGCGTGTTATCGCGGAAGCAGCGCTCGACGTCGTTCTCGGCCTCGTCCACCCGCACGTAGCCGCTGGCGTTGATGATCGCCCACGGCTGGTGCTGGGCCAGCGCGCGCTCGACCGACTCCGGATCGGCGATGTCGAGCGCGCGCCGGTCGAGCAGCAGGAAGGCCAGGTCGCGCCGGCGGCAGATGCGCGCGAAGGCGCGGCCCAGGGTGCCGCTGGCGCCGGTGATCAGGATCGGCGCGGCGCGCCCGGCCGGTCGGCGTCCGGCGCTTCGGATCGCGGCCCCTGCGCTCGGGGCGGCGACCGGAGGGCACAGCAGGCGGCCGGGCCGACGCCACCAGCCTTCGCCACGCAGCGCCGGATGCGAGGGCGGCAAGCCGCGCGCCAGCTCGCCCATCATGCCGGCCAGCGCGGTGGGACGCGGCTCCGGACCGCGCACGTCGAACGGGCCGGGCTCGTAATAGCCTTTCGATTCGGTGACCAGGCGGTTCCAGTCGTAGGAGCCGAGCAGGGCCCAGGCCGTGATCGCGCGCAGGTCGATGCCGCTGCGGCGCGCCTGCTGGCCGGCTTCCCAGATCTCCAGCAGCCAGCGCAACTGGTCTTCGCGGCTGGCGTCGATGTGCGCCTCGGTGACCGCGATCGGCAGCCGGTAGCGATCCCACGCCTCCTGCAGCAGCGGGCCGATGCCGGGCGTCGGCGTCGCCAGTGCGCGCGCGGTTTCGATGTCCGCCACCGGGCGGCCGCCGCAGTCGGCCACGTAATGGTCGGGATAGCGTTCGGCGCGATGGTCGAGCCAGCGCTCGCTGGTGATGTAGTAGTTCACGCCGACCAGGTCGGGCGGGCAGGGGTTGTGCCGGAACCAGTCGATCTCGGACGGCGCGACGCCGCTGTGCCGCAGGTAGTCCCATAGCGGATGGCCGGGGCCGACGCGGCCGCACAGCAGGTCCCAGCCCAGCCAGCGGCGCTCGTTGTAGAAGTCGGCCAGCGCGGCCAGCGGCGGCGTGCTGTAGCTTTTGCCGAGGTCGTCGGTCTGGACCAGTTTCGCGGCCGGATTGACCGTGCGGATCGCGCGCATCGCCAGCGCCGTCGCGCGACACTGGTTGAGCAGGGTCTGCACGAAGTTGAAGTCGTCGCGGCCGTGCGGGTACCACAGGCCATACAGGCCGCTGAAGCGCGCGGTGGTCAGTGGCTCGTTGATCGGCGTGTAGTGGTCCAGCCAGGGATAGCGCTGCGCCACCGCGCCGGCGAAGGCGGCCAGTTGCGGCGCGAACTGCGGGTCGGCGAGGCTGGTGTGGGGCGGCCCGCTGCCATGGTGGACCAGGCCGGCGATCGGCGTGATGCCGGCGCGGCGCAACGCATCCAGGCGGCGATCGGACCAGCGCCAGTCGGCGCGCTCGGGGCCGTCGGGGGCGGTGAGTTCCCACAGGATGGGATAGCGGATCGCGCGGATGCCGAGCGAAGCGAAGCGGGCGATGTCGTCGTCGCGGCCGGTGTGGCCATTGCGGTCGAGCTGGTTGAAGTAGGTATCCGCGACGCGGTTGACGGTACATTCGAGGCCACCCCACAGTTGCAGCGGGTGGGCGAGGGAAGGGGTAGATGGTAAATCCATGCGGCAAGCCTTCGATGTTGCTGAACGAAATAGTTAGAGCTGCGAAAAAAATGAAAAGTTCGGACGACATCCGCGAAAACTGGGGCCAAACCGGCGAAAACCGGGGACAGACCACCATTTCCCGAAAACCGGGGACAGACCACCCTTTCGCCTGCGTTTTAGCGCGCTGCCCTATGAGAGAACGCGGAAAAGGTGCTGTTTTCCGGTCGAGTCATCATGCGATTTTGAGTCGGCGTAGCCCGTGCGCGAACAATGGTGGCCTGTCCCCGGTTCTTGCGAAATAGTGGTCTGTCCCCGGTGTTCGGGGGTGGGGTGCTGTATCATTCCCCACCCCCTCACCGAGACCGACCATGCAAACCTTCATCCCCGGCAAAGACGCCGCCCTCGAATCGACCATCGCCACCATGCAGGCCAAGCTGGCCGCGCGCGGGTTCACGCTCAACGAGTCGTCCCTGCTGCACGAAGTCGACGGCATCTGGTCGACCCATATGAAGGATAACGAGTGCCCGATGCTGTTCTCGAACGGCAAGGGCGCGACCGAGCTGGCCGCGCGCGCCAGCGCCTACGGGGAATTCTTCGAGCGCCTCGGCACCCACTATTTCTGGACCCACTTTCACCTCGGCGCCACGCGCGCCAACCGGCCCTTCGTCCACTATCCGCAAGAGCGCTGGTTCGCGCCGCAGGCCGACGGCAAATGGCCCGCCGGCCTGCTCAACCCGGAACTGCACGCCTTCTACAATCCGGACGGCGAGATCGATGCCGCGGTGCTGGTCGACCTCAACTCGGGCAACGTCGAACGCGGCATCTGCGCGCTGCCCTACACCCGCGTGCGCGACGGCGCCGAGGCCTGGTTCCCGGTCAATATCATCGGCAATCTCTACGTCAGCAACGGCATGGCCGCCGGGAACACGCTGATGGAAGCGCGCAGCCAGGCCCTGTCCGAAATCTTCGAACGCCAGATCAAGTACCGCATCATCAGCGAGGGCCTGTGCCTGCCCGAGGTGCCGGACGAGGTCATCGCGCGCTTCCCGAATATCCAGGCCGGCATCGCGGGCCTGCGCAAGGCCGGCTTCGGCATCCTCGTCAAGGACGCTTCGCTGGGCGGAAAATACCCGGTCATGAACGTGACCCTGGTGCACCCGAAGGACCAGGGCGTATTCTCCAGCTACGGCGCGCACCCGCGCTTCGAAATCGCCCTCGAACGCGCGATGACCGAGCTGCTGCAGGGCCGCGCCCTCGATTCGCTGGAAGGCTTCCCCGAGCCCGGCTTCGACATGAGCGAGATTAACGCGGTCGCCAATCTCGAAATCCATTTCGTCGATTCGAGCGGCGTGATCAGCTGGAACTTCATGGGCGACACCCCCGACTTCCCCTTCGCCGACTGGAACTTCAGCACCACCACCGAAGAGGACTACCACTGGCTGGTCGATTGCCTGCAGCGCGAAGGCAAGGACATCTACGTGGCCGATTTCAGCGAACAGGGCGCCTACAGCTGCCGCATCCTGGTGCCCGGCTTCTCGGAGATCTATCCGGTCGAGGACCTGGAGTGGGAGAACAACAGCATCGGCAACGCGATCCGCCCGCAACTGGTACGCCTGCACGAGCTCAGCGAACAGGAATGCGCGGACCTGCTCGAGCACCTGCAGACCATGAACGTCAACGACGAGCGCCCGCTGTGGGAGATCCTCGGGCTGGCGATCCCGCTCGGCACGCCGTGGAAGCAGCTGCGCATCGGCGAACTCAAAACGCTGCTGGCGCTGGCCGTCGCCGATGAAGAGGCGATCCTCGAAGGCTGCGACTGGATCCACCACTTCAAGGACCTGGCGCCGGCGCGCCGCCTGGTCTACCGCTGCGTCGAGAGCATCCTGAACGTGGACGATGTCGACAATTACCGCCGCGCGATGGTGCTGCTGTACGGCGCCGATACGGTGCGCCAGGCCGAGGCGCTGCTCGACCGCAGCGAGCGCTTCTTCGGCCTCGAGACCCTGGGCGCCGACATGCAGGGCAGCGCCATGCACCAGACCTTGCTGGCCGCCTACGACAAGCTGTTTGCCTGAGGCCCGGCGCCGAAGTAGCGCGTGGCGCCGCCCGGGGCGCCGCCGGCCGCACCCTCCGCATGAATAGGTAGGCAAGTCGCGCGTCCCGTGGCATGCTGCGTCCTCCTTCCCACGATGAGGACCGCATCATGAGCAAAGGCTTGCGCTTGACTGAAAAATGGATGCAGCGCGGCCTGTGGCTGGTCGCCTTCGTCTTCGCCGGTTTCCTGATTGGCCTGGGCGGCAAGGTGG
>DASRXO010000195.1:0-2921 GCA_035654095.1 Telluria sp. | reverse complement strand
CCCAGCAAGTCGGTCAGCCGGCCCTCCAGCTCGGTGGCCAGCGAGGCGCGGTCGGCCGGCGCCAGCGTGCCGTTGCCGGCGTTGACGGTCAGCGTCTGCACATCCTGGATCAGCGAGGTGGTGCTCTGCAGCGCCAGCTCGACCTGCGACAGCGAATTGCGCGCATTCTGGCGGTTGGTCGAGAACTGGGTGTTGATCGATTGCGATTGCGTGACCTCGAGCGCGCGCGCCGAGGCGATCGGATCGTCCGCCGGCGTCAGCATGCGGCGGTTGGTCGACAACTGCATCTGGGTCTTGGCCATCTGGCTTTGCAGCGTGCCCAGCTGGCTGGCGCCGATGTCGAAGATGGTAAGGGTACTGATACGCATAGAAAACCTCAGCTAGGAGTCGTTAGGGTCCACCAAGCGTGAGCAAGGAGTTGAACAGGGTGCTGGCGATCTGCATCAGCTTGCCCGCGGCCTGGTAAGCCTGCTGGTATTTGAGCAGGTTGGTCGCCTCTTCGTCCAGGTTGACGCCCGACACTTGCTGCTGCGAGGTGGTGGCCTGGGCCAGCAGCGCGGTGCTGGCGTCGTTATTGACCTGCACTTCGCGCGCCTTGTTGCCGACAAAGCTGACCATGCCGGCATACGCGGACTGGTAAGTCGCGCTGCTGCCGTCGAGGATAGGCTTCGACTGCAAGGCGCCCAGCAGGCGCATATTGCTGTTGTCGCCCACGCCGCCGGTGTTGGGGCCGACCGTGAAGGTGTCGCCATTGCCCGGCTGGCCGGTGAAGCTGAGGTTGACGCCGCCGAAGTTGTACTTGGCGCCGGCCGCGAACGGCACCGCGGCGGCCGGCGCCGGGTAGGTGGTGGCCACGCCGTGGATGTCGGTGACCGTCACGTCCTGGCCGGCCGGAAAGCCCGACAGGCTGCCGGTCGCCTGGTCGAAGGTCAGCGTCAGCGGCGCGGTCAAGGCATTGCCGGGCGTGAGGTAGTTGCTGTCGACGCTGCTCGCGCCGATCGCGCCGGTGCCGCTGTTGGTGATCGGCGCGCTGGTGCTGATCGGCGACGCCGCCGCGATCTTGCTGCGGTCGGTGATCGACAGCGCGAACTGGGTCGCGCCGTTGATGGTCGGCCGCACCAGGAAGCTATCGCCCATGGTGGCGCTGCCGGACACGCTGAAGTCGACGCCGTCGATGGTCTGCGGCGTGCTCTGCGGGTACGGATTGATCACGGTCTGCTGGTTGTCCGACAGCCGGGTGACCGTGAAGTTGGTGCCGTCGAAGGCCAGCTTGTAGTCGCTGGTGGTCAGCTTGGTCGGGTCGCTGATGGTGGCGCCCACCACCGTGGTGCTGCTCAGCGCATTGTTCTGATTCTGGGTCACCAGCGCCGGCGCTTGCACGAAGAAGTCGCCGCCCGGGTTGCCGGCCGCATCCTGCCCCAGCCGGCTCTGGGCGTTGAAGGTCGAGGCGAGCGCGATCCCGATCCGGCCCAGCTCGTTCTGGGCCTGGTCGAGGGTGGAGCTGCGGAAGTCGAGCAGGCCGCCCAGTTCGCCGCCGCTGAGCGCGGTGTCGGGCAACGCCGAGACCTTGCTGCCGGTGACGTAGCCGACCTGTAAGCGGCTGGGGTCGGTCGGCGAGGCGACGGTCGCCAGCTGGAAGGCCTGCTTGCCCACCACCAGCGGCTGGCCGCTACCGATCGACACCGTCAAACTGTTGTTGTCGCCCTTGACCACGGTGGCCTTGACCTGCTTGTTGAGGTCGAGCACCAACTGGTCGCGCTGGTCGAGCAAGTCGTTCGGCTGTCCGCCATTGACGCTGAGCGCGCCGATCTGCTCGTTGAGCTTGGCGATCTGCTGGGCGTAGGAATTGATCAGGGTGACGTTCGAGGTGATCTGGCTGTTGACGCCGGTGCCGATCTCGGCCAGCCGGCCGCTCAGGCTCTGGAAGCTCGCCGCCAGCGAATCGCCGGTCGACAGCAGCGCCTGGCGCGAGGCGTCCGAGTTGGGGTTCGAGGCCACGTCCTGCACGCCGTTGAAGAAATTCTGCAGCGCCGGCGACAGCCCGGCGGTGGGGTCGGCCAGCATATTGTCGATCTGGCTGATCTGGGCGTTGAACGAATCGAGCGCGCTGGTCGAGGCCTGGGCCGAGCGCACCTGCGAATTCAGGAACTCGTCGGAAAAGCGCTTGATCTCGGCCACCTGGGTGCCGGACCCGATGAAGCCGTAGCCGTAATCCTGGGTCGGGGCGGTCGACTGCACCACCACCTGGCGGCTGTAGCCGGGCACGTTGGCGTTGGCGATGTTGTTCCCGGCCGTGGTCAGCGCAACCTGCGCCGCCAACAGCCCGGTCTTGCCAACATTGAGGATATCTCCAGCCATGGTCTCTGGTGCTTTCTATGCGTTAATCTTATTT
The DNA here is from genome assembly GCA_035654095.1 of Telluria sp. Taxonomy (GTDB): domain Bacteria; phylum Pseudomonadota; class Gammaproteobacteria; order Burkholderiales; family Burkholderiaceae_D; genus Telluria_A. The sequence goes on along the minus strand of DASRXO010000195.1, from coordinate 529 downwards.
ACGGCAGAGTCGGGGAAAACTTGATTGTCCAATATTTAACATCGTGTACTTTTAACCAACAAGGGAGTTCTTGATAATGCGGCTCAGCTTGGTCGCGTAGAACGGATCGGTGGCATAGCCGGCGCGCTGCAAGCCGTGCGCGAAGCTGCTGGCGTCGCCTGCGCTGGCCAGCACTTTTTCATAGCGCGGATTGGTGGCCAGCAGCTTGGCGTAGTCCTTGAAGCCGTCGGCATACGAATCGTAGGCGCGGAATTTTTCGACCCGGGTCTGCGGCACGCCGTTCACGTATTCGGTGGTCACCGCGCTGGTGGTCTTGCCGGTCCAGCCGGACCCGGCCTTGATGCCGAACAGGTTGTGGCTGGCGCTGCCGTCGGCGTTCTTGATTTCGCGCTTGCCCCAGCCCGATTCGAGCGCGGCCTGGCCCAGCATGAACTTGGCCGGGATGCCGGTGGTGCGGCTGGCTTCTTCGGCATGCACGCCCAGCTTTTCCTGGAACGCGCGCACATGCGGCGCCTGGCTGGCATTGGCC
>DASRXO010000194.1:0-4505 GCA_035654095.1 Telluria sp. | reverse complement strand
ACGCCCACCTGTTCGTCAGCGACCTGCACGGCGGCGTGGCCACCTTCGCCATCGCGCACGACGCGCTGCTGCGGCGCTGGCCGCGGGTGCTGGCCTGGATCGACCAGCACCGCCAGGCGTTGCAGGTGCGCACCCGACTCGGCGCGCAGGCGCGGCGCTGGCAGGCGAGCGGCTGCGCGCGCGACATGCTGTTGCCGCGCGGGACGCAGGCGAACCAGGCCAGGGGCCTGCTCGGCGACAGCGCCCTGACCCTGAACGCGCAGGAACTGGCGTTCGTGACAAGCTCGCTGCGCCGGGTGCGGCTCGCCGAGCGCTTCCGCATGCTGGTGTCGGGCGTGGTGCTGGGCCTGGCGCTGCTGGCGAGCGCGCTGGGAGCGATGGCGCGTTCGGCCCAGTTTCAGGCCGAACAGCGCCGCACCGAAGCCGAAGCCCTGATGGGATTCATGCTAGGCGAGTTCGTCGACAAGCTGCGCCCGCTGGGCCGGCTCGACCTGCTCGACAGCATCAGCAACCGCGCCCTGTCCTACCTGTCGGCGGCCAGGCAGTCGGACCTCGACGCCACTGCCCTGACCCAGCGCGCCAAGGCGCTGCAAGTCATTTCAGAAGTCAAGATCGCGCGTGCCGACCCGGCCGCGGCCGAAGCCGGGCTGGGCGCCGCGCGCGCAATCTTGCAGCAGCAGTTGCGCGGGACGCCGGCCGATATCGCGATTCTGAAAAGCGCAGGTGAAAATGCGTACTGGCTGGGTCAAATCCATTTGGATCAACGCAACTGGGATTTCGCGCAGCAGTATTTCGGCGAATACCGCGACCTGGCCGACCGGCTGGCGACTGCCGCGCCGCGCGATCCGGACAGCTGGATCGAGCAATCGTATGCCCACAACAGCCTCGGCAGCCTGGCCCTGCGGCGCGGCGACATCGAACGCGCGGCCAGCGAGTTTGCGCTCTCGGTCGAACTCAAGAGCGCCGCATATCGCGCCTCGCCCAACGACAAGCGGCTGGCCGCGGACTTGGCCGACAGCCTGTCGTGGCTCGCAAATGCCCAGCTGCTCCGCGGCAAACTCGAGCTTGCCGGCGTTCTGCACGGGCGGGAATTGGACTTGCTATGGACCCTGCACGAGAGCGCTCCTGGGGAGGCCTTATGGACTCACCGGCTCGCCTCGGCCTGGTCGCATCAGGCCGAACTGAAGCAGGCCAGCGGTGACGTGCGTGCTGCCTACGGCGACGCGCTGCAGGCCGAAAGCCTGCTGCAGACAATCGTGCAGCAAGATCCGAGCAACCGCAGCTGGCAACACAGCCTGTATGTTGCCCAGCTAAACCTGATCGAACTGGCGCCGCCGGCGCCAGACCCGGAGCCGATATTGGCGCGCCTGGCCACGCTGCACGAGGCGTTTGCCGCGCTGAGCCGGCTTGAACCAAAGAAGCTGACTTTACGGCTGATGATGGAGCGGGTCACGGCGCGTCGGGCGGCTCTGCTGCTTGAGCAGCGCCATCACGCCGAGGCCGCCAATGTGCTGGCCCCGGCGGTGGCGAACTTGACAGCTCTGCATGCGAAGGCGCCTGCCGACGAATTCGTGCGCAATACCCTGGCCCAAGTGCTGGTGCTCGAATCGGACATCGCATTCAAGCAAAACGATCCGGTTGCGGCGCGCGCCAGTTGCCGGCGCGTCCAAACCCTGCTGCAGCCGGCGGTGAACGGACGCGCCGACTATTATGTGTTGGCACCCTGGGTAAGCGCCCATGTGTGCCTCGATGAATCCGCGAAAGCGGCCCCGGCCAGGCGACAGCTCGAAGCGATGCCGTATCGCGACCCGGCCTACCTGTTGTACCTTTCCACCCACCAAACCAAGAAAGCAGACAAATGACCTCCCAACATAAAATCGTCAATGGCCCACAATACTTTAATGTCGACGTGCATTGCACATGGGACCCCCAGACCGACACCTACATCACCAAGACGTTTCCGGATCCGATCACAATCACCGAACCGAATACCATCATTAACTATCAAATCATACAAGGACCGGGACAGAAACTCGTGTTTATCGGTATGAGCAAGTTACCGGATCACCAGCACCAGTTCAGCGTCCCGAGCATCAGTGTGGACCGCACCATGATTACGTTCAGCGACGCCAATACGAAGAAAGTGACCTTCAACGTTGATTTGTATGTCGCGGACGCCGACGGCAATTTATTCAGCCATGACCCGCAGGTCCTGAATGAGCCGGGGAAGTAAACTGCGTTCCGGAGCCGCGTCCTTGCGATTGGGCCGCGGCCGGCTTTCAAAGTCAAGCGTCACTGATCAGGCGGTCGCCAACGAATACGCGAAACTGCCTGATCCGTCCGCTCACTCTGTCGGCTCCGTGATGCGCGTGTAACGCGCCCCAGCCTGCCCAGATCGAGAATCAGGCGCGGGTGGAATTCGTACTGGGCCCGGAAACCCGCGCCAACACACGGTTTTGTTGCCCGGCATGCCCCGCATGCCCCCCAATATGCCCCCAAACGTTCGCGCCGTTCATGGAATGTCCTCCATCGGACTGAAGGATGTTCATGTGGCAGTGAAAACAATGCGCGCCATGCGTCAATTAAGCAAGTTGCAGACTTGTGTAACGAGGTGGTTTAGACGGGTTCGATTCCCGTCCTCGCCTCCAGATAATCAAGCACTTGGCTCGTTCAGGGCTGGTTCAAATACGTTGTGCACCTCACGCAAAGTGAGGTGCACCTCACGCTAAACGGCCACATTGCCGTTGACAACCGCGGTCTGTTCGTTTGCTGGCAGGTTGCTCCGCTCAGATTGACCCTCCCTCCATACCCTCGCGAACGCCGCCACCCCGTCGTCGACGGGCCCAACTTCTGGGACTATCGCGTCTCGAAATACAGCGCATGGAGGCAGTGATTCAAGCTCACTGTGGACGAGCGCGCGAGGCCCCTCAAATAGAGTTCCATGTCGGAAGCCTTACGGCCATGCGATTGACCGCGATCCGGCGCATCGGTGGCCAGGAAGTCGCCGCTATTTCCCTGGCCATCGGCGCGCCCCCTAACGCAAATTACCGGTGTGGCCCAGCGAGTACCGGCCAGGTTGCGGCCACACGGTCAGGCCATGCGGTTCCTGGCCGACCTTGACCTGTTGCACGTCGCCGGTGGCGGTGTTGAATCGGTACACCACGTCGTCGAACCGGCCAGACAGCCATAGATGTGTTCCGTCGGCACTTACATTGCCCATGTCGGGACTGCCACCACCCGGGACGGGCCAGTTGGCGACCACCTTGTCGGTGGCGAAATCGACCACGCTCACGCTGCCCTTGCCCTTGCGCTTGCCGTGGATACGGTGGGTGCCGCGGTTGGCCACATACAGGCGCTTGCCGTCGCGGCTAGGATAGATTCCGTGCGTGCCTACGCCCGTTGGAATGAATCCGATCTCCTTGAACGCGGCGATGTCGACGACGTGCAGGCCATCGGCTTCCATGTCGGCTATGTAGAGCTTGCTGCCGTCCGGCGAGATGCGTATGTCTTGCGGCATACCTTTGGTGCTGGTGCAGATTTCAGCCGCCGGCCCGCCTACCGGCGCCGCCTCGGAGTAGCGCGAGGACGGCATCTTGAGCTTCAGGTAGCCCGCCACTTTGCGTCCGATCAGGTCGATCTTGGCGATGGTGCCGTCGAACTCGCAGGTGAAGACGGCGTAGCGACCGTCGTTGGAAAAGTCGGCGTGGTTGATGCCGCCGCAGGACGGCGTGTCGATCGAATACTGCAAGGCCATGGTCTTGGGATCGCGGAAGTCGAGACGGTGCAGGGCCTCGGCGACGACGATGGCGGATTTGCCGTCAGGCGTGAAATACATATTGTACGGGTCGTCCACCGGCACTGCCTTGCCCGGCTTGCCCGTCAGCGGGTCGATCGGCGTCAGGCTGCCCAGTTTGGTACGCTCGGCATTGTTGGCCACCCAGAGCGTCCGCAGGTCATAGGCCGGTACGACGTGCTGCGGGCCGATGCCCACCTTGAACTTGTCGACCACCTTGAGCGTCTCCGGATCGATCACATAGACATCGTTCGAACGCAGGTTAGGCACATAGACGCGCGCCAGCTGGTCCTTGACGACCGCGCTCATGTGGCCCGGCCCAATGTCGCCGTAGACGTTCTTGGGATCGCTCAACGGCGCCATGCCGGGTAAGGGCGAATAGGCCGGCGCGCTGATCGCGGTCGCGTCCTTGGCGCCGGCGAGGTGGCTGGACAGGCCCACGGCCGACAGTGCGAGTACGCCCAGGCCGACGATGGCCATGCGCTGAGTGCGGCTGCCGAGGCGCGCCGTGTTGGTGGTGTTCAATGTTGATGTCATAGGGGGTATGCACTCCGTTCAATGATGCGCTTGCCTGGATGGCCGCCTAGCGGTGGTGTTCGTGGAGGATCGTTCGAATGGCATCCACCGAGGTATCGACCTGGCGCTGGACGCCAAGTCGGCCCAGTTCGGCGGTGGCGTGCGTGGCGTCGCCGCGCACGCCGTCAGTCACGCC
>DASRXO010000193.1:0-4932 GCA_035654095.1 Telluria sp. | reverse complement strand
GAAATCAGTCGGCGGCCGGCGCGGGATATGCCACGCTGAGCAGCTCAAGTTCGTCGGCGCCGAGCGGGGTCTGGAGCGTGATCAGATCGCCCTCGCGCGCCTTGGTCATGGCGCGCGCCACCGGCGAGACCCAGCTGATCTTGCCGTGCAGCGGGTCGAGCTCGTCGATGCCGACGATGGTCACGGTATGCTCCTCGCCGGCCGCGTTGCGGTAGCGGACGGTGGCGCCGAAAAAGACCTGGTCGTTGCCATGATGAACGCTCGGGTCGACCACCGCGGCCGCGTCCATGCGCTTGGTCAGGAAGCGGATGCGGCGGTCGATCTCGCGCAGGCGCCGCTTGCCGTAGATGTAGTCGCCGTTTTCCGAGCGGTCGCCGTTCGAGGCGGCCCAGTGCACGATGCGCACGACTTCCGGCCGGTCGACGTCGATCAGCTGCAACAGCTCGTCCTTGATGCGCTGGTAACCGGCCGGCGTGATGTAGTTCTTGGCGCCGGCCGGAATCGCCTGGGCCAGCGCCTGCGCGTCCTCGTCGTCCTCGCTGTCCGATTCTTTGACAAATGCTTTATTCATGCGTCCTATTGTACCGTGCGTCCGGCTCTTGTTTTCACGTATCATGCCCGCATGAGACGATCCCCTACACTGCGGCGCCGTTTGCTGGCGCCCCTGGTCTACCTGGCCGCGCTGTTGCTGCTGCTGGAAGACTGGTGCTGGGACGTCGGCATCCGCCTGATCGGCTTCGTCGTGTCCTGGCCGCCGCTCAAGGCGCTGGAAACCCGCATCAAGGCGCTGTCGCCCTATGCCGCGCTGTGCGCCTTCGTGCTGCCGGGCGTGCTGCTGTTTCCGGTCAAGGTGCTGGCCCTGATCGCGATCACCGCCGGCCATCCGTTCTCGGGCGTGACGGTGATCGTGGTCGCCAAGCTGGGCGGCGCGGCGATCGTGGCCCGGCTCTACGCGCTGACCCAACCCAGCTTGCTGGCCCTGCCCTGGTTCGCGCGCTGGCATGGCCGCTTCATGCAACTCAAGGACCGCTGGATCGGCCGCCTGAAGGCCAGCGGCGCATTCCGCCGCGCCAGCCGGCTGGCGGCCCTGATGCGCAGCGCCGGCCGCGCCCTGTTCGATCGGCTGCGGCCGGCGCCGGCGCCGACCGGACGCCGCGCGCCGCGTTCGGCGCGCATGCTGCGCCGCTTCACCGCCCTGTGGCGTGCCCGCCGCCAACCTCCGCCATGAGCTCGATACCTACCCCTCCGCCTGCGCTGCCGGACGCGATCGTCAGCAACAATCCCGGCCTGGTCTACCAGTTCGTGCTGCATGCCGACGGCAGCGTGGCCTTCCCCTACCTGAGCGAAGGCTGCGCCGCCCTGCTCGGCCTCGGCGCGGCCGAGCTGCGGGCCCAGCCCGGCCGCTTCCTGCAGCTGATCCTGGCCGAAGACCGGCGCTCCTACAGCGACACGATGCACGCCTCGGCGACCGCGATGAGCGGCTGGAACTGGGAAGGCCGGATCTGGATCGCGGCCTGGAACGACGTCAAGTGGATCAATCTGCGCGCCACCCCGCGCGCGCTGGCCGCGCCGGCCGGCGGCGTGCAGTGGGAAGGCCTGATGACCAACATCAGCGCCAGCAAGCAGGAGCAGCGCGAGGTCACGCGCTCGCGCGCCCGGCTGGCCGAGCTGACCGCCCACATCGAACAGGTCAAGGAACAGGAGCGCACCCGCATCGCGCGCGAAATCCACGACGACCTGGGCGGCAACCTCACCGCGATCAAGATGGCGCTGGCGATGCTGGCCAGGCGCCTGCCGCCCGACCAGCCGCAGCTGGCCGAGAAGGCCGCCTACGTCGATGCGCTGGTCGACCGCACCATCGACGCGGTGCACCGCATCTCGCTCGACCTGCGGCCGCCGATGCTGGACCTGGGCATCGTCGCCGCGCTCGAATGGCAAAGCAAGGAATTCGAAAAGCAGGTGGGCATCGCCTGCAGCTTCAGTTGCAACGACAAGGAGATCGGCCTCAGCCTCGACCATGCGACCGCGCTGTTCCGCATCTTCCAGGAGGCGCTGACCAACATCGCCAAGCACGCCCACGCGAGCCGGGTGTCGGTGTCGCTGCAACAGCTGCGCCACCACATCAGCCTGAAGATCAGCGACAACGGCGGCGGCATCGCCCAGGCCGACCGGCTCAAGCCGCATTCCTTCGGCCTGCGCGGCATGAGCGAACGGGCGCAGGCGCTGGGCGGCACGCTGGCGCTGTCGCAGGCGCCGGGCGGGGGGACGGTTGTGACCATAAAGATACGGCTCAGGTCGCCAAGCGCGGCATAATAGCGGCTCGCGCCCACGCACAACCATGCACCAATGACCGAAAAAGCCACCATCCGCGTTTTCATTGCCGACGATCACGCCATCGTGCGCGAAGGCCTCAAGCAGATCCTCGCCGAGTCGCGCGACATCATCGTCGCGGGCGAAGCCGAAAACGGCCTCGACGCTGTCAAGCTGTTTCGCAAGGCCAAGTGCCATGTGATGTTGCTCGACATTTCGATGCCCGACCGCAGCGGCATCGAAGTGCTCAAGCAAATCAAGAAAGAAAATCCGGAGCTGGCCGTGCTGATGCTGTCGATGCACCGCGAAGACCAGTATGCGATCCGCTCGCTGAAGGCCGGCGCGGCCGGCTACCTGACCAAGCAGAGCGCGCCGCGCGAACTGGTCGATGCGATCCGGCTGGTCGCGGCCGGCCATAAATACGTGAGCGCGGCGCTGGCCCAGGAACTGGCCAGCCAGCTCGGCGAAGACCACGACACGCCGCTGCACGACACCCTGTCCGACCGCGAATACCAGACCCTGACCATGATCGCCTCGGGCAAGACGGTGAGCGCGATCGCCCAGGAATTGTCGCTCTCGGTCAAGACGATCAGCGAGTACCGCGCACGCCTGCTGGTCAAGATGAAGCTCAAGAACAGCGCCGAGCTGACCCATTACGCGATCAAGAACCAACTGATCGAATAGCCGCTAAAGCATTAATTAATTCCTCAGAGTAAGCCCCTTTCCGCCCCCTGTTCCGGCGATGGCGTGCGCGAAACCGGATTATCATTCACATAATTAAGAGCAAGTTAAGAGCAAGAATTCTGATCGAGGCCCTGTTTCATGTCCACCCCACCGTCCCCCCCGCCCGGCTCCGGCGCGCCCGGCCAGAACCCGGCCGACATCGCGCGCGAAGCCTTCCGCCGCCTCGCCACGCGGCGCGTCGCGCCGACCCCGGACGCCTACCGCGACATTTATAACGAGATCGCCGGCGTGAGCGAAGCGCCGGCCGCGCGCGTGCCGGAGGCGGCCGCCAGCGGCGCCGACACCGTGCTGAACGACTTCGCCACCCGCCTGAGCGACACCCCGGGCGAGCTGGCCGACTTCGGCCGCCGCTTGAACCGCGCGGTCAAGGCGCGCGACTGGGACGGCTATGCGCGCAGCCTGGCGCAACTGGTCGACAAGCACTTCCGCAAGGCGAGCCCGATCGAAGTCGCCGGCGCGCTCGAGAGCGCCGAATCGAAGCAGCTGCGCGACCTGCTCAGCCGCACCCTGAGCTTCGCGGTCGCCTCGCTGCTGGGCGGCACGCCGGCGCTGGCGAGCGAAGCCGAAGCGCTCGGTGCCGCGGTCAAGCTGGCCCATAGCGACGAGGCGCTGAACGACATCGCGCTGCGCCTCAAGCAGCTGTGCTACCAGATCGAAATCAAGAGCGGCGACGTGGCCGAGCAGCAGGAATTGCTGCTGCGCCTGTTCAAGCTGTTGCTCGAGAATGTCAGCGAATTGCTGGACGACGACAGCTGGCTGCGCGGCCAGATCGACGCGGTGCAAGACCTGATCGCCGGCCCGATCGACCAGCGCGCGCTGGAAGACGCGACCCGCAGCCTGAAGGAAGTGATCTACAAGCAGAGCCAGCTCAAGCACAGCCTGTCGGACGTCAAGCTGACCGTCAAGAACATGATGATGACCTTCATCGATCGCCTCGGCTCGGTGGCCACCTCGACCGGCGACTTCCACGAAAAGATCGGCGGCTTTTCGGAACGGATCAGCCATGCCGACAACATCGTCGAACTCAACGCCATCCTCGACGAGGTGCTGCGCGAAACCCGCACCGTGCAGACCGAGGCGCTCAAGTCGCGCGACCGCATGATCGTGGCGCGCCAGGAAGTCCAGGACGCCGAGCAGCGCATCCACTCGCTCGAAGCCCAGCTCCAGCACATGAGCGAACTGGTGCGCGAAGACCAGCTCACCGGCAGCCTGAACCGGCGTGGGCTGGACGATGTGTTCGAGCGCGAAACCGCGCGCGCCGACCGCCGCGGCACCCCGCTGTGCGTCGCCATGCTCGACCTCGACGACTTCAAGCGCCTGAACGACACCTACGGCCACCTGGCCGGCGACGGCGCCCTCAAGCACCTGGTCAAGATCGTCAAGGACACGCTGCGCTCGATGGATGTGATCGCCCGTTTCGGCGGCGAGGAATTCCTGATCCTGCTGCCCGAGACCACGGTCGAGGCGGCATCGCAGACCATGACCCGCCTGCAGCGCGAGCTGACCAAGCACTTCTTCCTGCACGATAACGAGAAGGTGCTGATCACCTTCTCGGCCGGGGTCGCGCTGCGCATCCCGAACGAAGACCAGGCCACGCTGGTCGAGCGCGCCGACCGCGCCATGTACCAGGCCAAGCAGAGCGGCAAGAACCGGGTGGTGGTGGCCGACTGAACGGGGCGTCCCCCATGCCGAGCCGGCGACGCACGTGAAGCATGGAGGGAACTCATGCGGGGCATGGGGGGAACTCATGCGGGGCATGGGTCTATATGGACGCCTCCCTTTTGCCAAGGTTTTTCTGCATGATTCGACAGGATAAGGTTGCATTTCTATATCCGGCCTGTTTTGCATGCGACGAGTCGCTGCATGGCCCCGATGTAA
>DASRXO010000192.1:0-10677 GCA_035654095.1 Telluria sp. | reverse complement strand
GTGTCGTTAAATGGCGTGCCGACCAGCGCGTCCATGGCGTTGGTGCCGGTGAGATAGCGCGCGCCGGTGGTCGAATTGATGCCGAGGTTGCCGCGCAGGCCGTCGCCGCCGTACAGCCAGTTCAGCGCGGCGATGTCGTATTGGCGGAACGTCGCGTAGGGCCCGCCGATCTCGGTGTAGGACATCAGCGTGTTGAGCGTGCTGTCCTGCGACGCCGGCAGGTTGATGGCGTCGTCGAAGGGATGCTTGAGCCCGAGCATGTGGCCGAGTTCGTGCAGCAGCGTTTCGTAACCCTGGGTGCCGGCCGTGAGGTTGGCGTTGACCGCGCCCCACTCGCGGTCGTCCAGATAGACGTAGGCGTTGGCGGTGTAGCTGAGCAGGGTAGCGCCCTGCGGCAGGTAGGAGGCCGACCAGCTGCACAGGCCGGTAACGTTGGCGCCCGCGATGTCGACGTTGCACAGGTGGACCTGGGCGGCGGCGCCGTTGCTCGTTTCGGTGAACGCGATGCCGGTGAGGGCGCTGATATATTTCATCGCCGTGCGCGCCGCGGCCTGCTGGGCTGCGCTGAACGCCAGCTGCCCGGCCTGCCCGGACTCGTTGCCCGATGCGACCGAAAAGGTGTACAGGATGGTGTTGCCGACCGGCGTCAGGTAATTCCAGTCCGGGCCGATATCGAGCAGGGCGTCGATGTGGTTGTAGCCGGACAGCGGCGTGGTCTCGACGTCGGAAACGGTGGCCATGACTCACTCAATCTTCATCGGGTGTGGGGAGGATGCGGGCGCCAGCGCTCACGGCTGAGAGCGCTGGCCGCCAAGTATTCCCTGCTCATCCAGCGAAGTCAAACAAGTTGTGCCATTGCTGTGCAAGCCTTTACTTTATGTACACGCCGCCGCACACGACCACATCTTCCAGCGGCTGGCAGTACATCGTCTTCGGCTCGATCTTGGCGCTCACCGGGTTGTTGAATTTGTAGTCTTGCCAGAACGGCTTGCCCTTCTTGGCCAGGTCCACCCGCTCCTTGACGAAGGGCTTGCCGTCGACATCCTTCATCTCGATCAGGTTCTTGCCGACCATCTTCATGTTGGCACCGTGGGCGCGCACCACGCCGTCCAGGCCGTACACCGCCAAGTAGAGGTCGCGGTCGGTGAACGGGCCGTCCTTGCGGTCGATCTCGGCGTAGGCCTTGTCCTTGCCGTTGGCCTTGATATAGGCCACGCCCTTTTTCACCATCGCCTCGGCTTCCTGCTTGGTCGCGAATTCGGCCGCGAACACCGTGCAGCTCGACAGCAGTACCGCCGCGGCACACACTCTTGCAATTATATTATTCTGTGAAGACATCGTCGCTCCCCCAAGATAGGCTACGCCGGACTGGCGTGGTCTTATGCTAACACGCAGCGCGCTTGCTGCCGAGCATTAAGCGGACGCTACGTTTTGGCTGTGGCGAGCAGGGCCTTGAGGCTGGCCAGGCGGTCTTTCGGCGACAGGACTTCGGCCTCGGTCGGCACCGCGTTGCCGACGTCGAGCGCCATCTCCTTGATGAAGCGCGAGACGTCGCAATGGACTTGCTCGCCGGCGCGCTTGCGCTGCTTGCACCAGGTCAGCTGCAGGCTGCGCTGGGCGCGCGTGATGCCGACGTACATCAGGCGCCGCTCTTCCTCGATGCGCGCGGCGATGGTCTCGACCGGCGCGTCGGGATCGCCCTTGTGCGGCAGGATGCCTTCTTCCACCCCGACCAAGAACACGTGCGGAAATTCCAATCCCTTGGACGCGTGCAGGGTTGACATGCGGACCGCGTCCGGCTCTTCGTCCTTGCCCTCCAGCATGGTCATCAAGGCCACCATTTGGGTCAGCTCGAGCAGGTTCTTTTCCTCGCCCGATTTGTCCTTGCCGCCGTTGCCGCGCTCCTTGAGCCAGTTGGTGAACTCGAGCACGTTCTGCCACTTGCTTTGGGCGGCGCGCTCTTCGAAGGTGTCGTACAGGTAGTTCTCGTAATTGATTTCTTTCATCATGTCGTCGAGCACGGCGGCCGCGTTCTCGCCGCTGCCCGAGGGACCGGGCCGGCTGGCGCGCGCTTCGAGCTGGTTGATGAAGTTGCAAAAGGAGCGCAGCGGCAGCAGCTGGCGGTCGGCCAGCTTGGCTTCGATCCCGCCCTTGAAGGTCGCCTCGAACAGCGAACAATTCCACTGCTTGGAAAACTCGCCCAGCACTTCCAGCGTGGCCATGCCGACCCCGCGCTTGGGCGTGGTCACGGCGCGGATGAAGGCCGGGTCGTCGCCGTCGTTGGCGATCAGGCGCAGGTAGCTGATGATGTCCTTGATCTCGGCCTTGTCGAAAAAGCTCTGGCCGCCCGAGATCGTGTACGGGATGCGTTCCTTGCGCAGCGACTGTTCGATCACGCGCGCCTGGTGGTTGCCGCGGTACAGGATCGCGTAGTCCGACCACTTGTTCTTGCGCTGGAAGTGGTCGGCCGAGATCATGATCGCCACCTGCTCGGCTTCCTGCTCGTCGTTCTGCATGCCGAGCACCTTGATCGGCTCGCCGAGACCGTGCTCGGACCACAGCGCCTTCTCGAACAGCTTGGGATTGTTCGCGATGACCGCGTTGGCGGCCTGCAGGATGCGCGTGGTGGAGCGGTAATTCTGCTCGAGCTTGATGACTTTCAGGTCCGGGAAATCGTCGCCCAGGGTCTTCAGGTTTTCCACCGAGGCGCCGCGCCAGGCGTAGATCGCCTGGTCGTCGTCGCCGACCGCGGTGAACATCGGCTTCTTGCCGATGCCGGTGACCAGCAGCTTGACCAGCTCGTACTGGCAGGTGTTGGTGTCCTGGTACTCGTCCATCAGCAGGTAGCGCAAGCGGCGCTGCCACTTGTCGCGGATCGGTTCGTTGTTGCGGAACAGCTCGACCGGCAGGCGGATCAAGTCGTCGAAATCGACCGCCTGGTAGGCCGCCAGGGTCGCCACGTAGCTGCGGAAGATGCGCGCGGCCTGGGCTTCGTCCTCGTCCTTCGCGGCGCGGATGGCGTCCTCGGGATCGACCAGGCCGTTCTTCCACAGCGAGATCGCGGTCTGGATACGGCGGATCAGCTGCTTGTCGGTGGTGATCGCGAGGTCCGACACCAGCGCGAAGCAATCGTCGCTGTCCATGATCGAGAAGCGGTCCTTGAGGCCGACGCCGGCCGCTTCCTGGCGCAGGATCCTCACGCCCAGCGAGTGGAAGGTCGACACCGTCAGCTGCTTGGCCTGGCGCGGCTGCTTGAGCAGCTTGGCGATCCGCTCCTGCATCTCGAGCGCGGCCTTGTTGGTGAAGGTCAGCGCGGCGATCGAGCGCGGATCGTAGCCGCGGTCCTCGATCATATAGGCGATCTTCTGGGTGATCACGCGGGTCTTGCCCGAGCCGGCGCCGGCCAGCACCAGGCAGGGGCCATCGAGGTAGACGACGGCTTCGCTCTGCGGAGCATTCAGGCCGAACTTGGGGGCAGTGGACATCGCCCATTGTAGCCTACGGGCAGCTTCCGCTCGCCGATCATGGTGGCGCGCCCCGCATTGCGTTACCATCGCAGGTGCGTGGCGCGGATGCGCCTTCACTTTTGAGTACGAGCATCATGAAATTCGAACACCTGATAGAAATCAACGACCCGCTCAATCCGCTGATCGATGCGATCAGCCGCGAACAGCTGTGGCGCGGACTGGTGCTGCATGCCGATTCGCCCAAGCTGTTCGTGCCGCATCTGGACGAGTGCACGATCGCCGAGCGCAGCAGCGGCAGCTTCCGGCGCCGGCGCCGTTTCGGCGAGCTGGTGATCGAGGACAAGGTGATCCTGACCCCGTTGCGCGAGGTGCGCTACGAAGTGCACGAGCAGGGCGAGATCAGCGCCTCCAGCCTGACCATCACGATCGAATCGCCGAGCGAGCAGACGCTGTTCGTGCGCTTCAAGTACGACGACGGCCACGACGCCGAGACCGACGCGGCGAATGCGATGTACGACGAATTCAAGAAGTCGGCCTATCAGGAAGCCGACATCGACACCATCCGCATCGTGCGCGACCTCGCGGCGCAAGGGCGGCTCGACGCCACCTACCTGAACTAGGAGCTCATCGTCGTTCCCGCGAAAGCGGGAATCCATGCTGAGCCCGCCTTCACGTCATACGCCGCGAGCCAGCACAGTCAGCATGGCGGGAACGGCGTCAGGTGCCGGGCGTGCAGTCGGTGGCGTCGCTGTCGTCCGGCACGCCCTTGGCCAGGTCGGCGTGCAGGTCGCGCAGCGCGGTGCGCACGCCTTCCTCGATGACCGGGTGATAGAACGGCATGTCGAGCATCTGCTCCACCGTCATGCGCGCCTGGGAGGCCCAGGACAGCAAGTGCCCGAGGTGTTCGGCGCGCGGGCCGATCATCTCGGCGCCCAGAAAACGGCCGGTGCCGTATTCGCCGTACACCCGCAGCATGCCGCGATTTTGCAGCATCACGCGGCTGCGTCCCTGGTTTTCGAACGACACCGCGCCGACCGCGAACTTGGGCTGGCCCGGCATGCACAGCTCGCGGTAGCTGGCGCCCAGCGTGGCGATCTGCGGTTCGGTAAAGGCGATCGCCAGCGGGGTGCGGCGCAGGCCCGGCCGCACGTCGGGATAGCGCCCCGCGTTCTCGCCGGCGATCTTGCCCTGGTCGGCCGCTTCCGGCAGCACCGGGCGCTCGTCGTCGGCATCGCCCGCGATGAAAATGTGACTGGACCCGCACTGCATGGTGCGGCTGTCGAAGCGCGGAATGCCGGCGGCATCGAGTTCGACGCCGGTGGTCTCGATCCCGATCCGGTCCACGTTCGGCGTGCGGCCGACCGCCACCAGCACGTACTGGTAGCGTTCCGTGCGTTCCACGCCCGCCGCGTCGCGCGTGGTCAAGGCCACCTCGGCGCCGTCCTGCACCGCATGCGTGATCAGGTTCTGGAAGCGCAGGTCGAGTTCCGAGGACAGCGCCTTGGCCGCCGTGTGCAGCACTTCGGGGTCGGTGATCTGCGCCACGCTGCCGCCGCGCGCGAACAGCGCCACGCGCACGCCCAGCCGGTGCAGGGCCTGGCCCAGTTCGAGGCCGATCACGCCGGTGCCGATCACCGCCACCGAGGACGGCAGGTCGGTCCAGTCGAACACGTCGTCGCTGACGATCACGCCGGGACCGACCTGCGCCAGCTTGGGCAGCATGGTCGGGGTCGAGCCGGTGGCGATCACGGTGCGCGCCGCTTCGATCGTGGTGTGCTCGTCGACCACCAGGGTGTGCGGGCCGGTGAAGCGCGCATGGCCGCGGACCTTGTCCTCGGCCGCAATGTGGTCCACGCCTTCGAGCACGAAGCCGACGAAGCGGTCGCGCTCGCGCCGCACGCGCTCCATCACCGCCTTGCCGTCGATCCGGACCGCGCCGGGATGCACGCCGAAGCCGGGCGCCGCGTCCAGCATGTGGGCCGCTTCGGCCGCGGCGATCAGCAGCTTGCTTGGCATGCAGCCGACCCGCGCGCAGGTGGTGCCATACGGCCCGCTTTCGATCACGACCGCGTGCTTGCCCTGGGCGCGCGCGGCGCGGTAGGCCGACAGGCCGGCGGTGCCGGTGCCGATGACGGCAACGTCAACTGTGAGTGTCTTCATGGCTTGAAACGATACGCTCTTTTGGCGATCTTGGCAGCGCGCTTAAATATCGAGCGGGTCGACTTCCAGCGACCACTTGACGCGGCCTTTCATCTCGCGCAGCAGCGCCAGCCATTCCTTGAGGAAGGCCTGCAGCGCCGGGCGCGAAGGCGACTCGACCAGCAGCTGCGCACGATCGACGTCGTGCACGCGCGTCATGGTCATCGGGATCGGATCGTTGAGGGTGATGCCGTCGTTCGCCAGGCAGTCGCGTGCCTGTTCGAGAAAGGCGATCGCGGTGGCGATTTCGGGCGCCTCGGCGCGCAGCAAGGCCTGGTAGATGTACGGCGGCAGCGCGGCCTGGCGGCGCTCTTCGAGCAAGCTGGTGGCAAAGCGGTCGTAATCGTGGTTGACCACCGCCGAATACAGCGGATGCGAGACATAGCGGGTCTGGATCAGCACCTCGCTGACGCTGCCGCCCTCGGTGCGCGCGGCGCGGCCCGCGCGGCCGGCCACCTGCATCAGCTGCGCGAACAGGCGCTCGCTGGCGCGGTAGTCCTGCGAGAACAGCGCGGTGTCCGGATTGAGGATGCCGACCAGCGTGAGCTTCTTGAAGTCGTGGCCCTTGGCGACCATCTGGGTGCCGATCAGGATGTCGACCTCGCCGCGATGCACGGTGTCGAACGCGGCCTGCGCGCTGCCCTTGCGGCGCGTGGAGTCGGCGTCGATGCGCAGGATGCGCGCCTCGGGGAACAGCAGCTGCAGGCCCTCTTCCACGCGCTGGGTGCCGCGCCCCAGCGGCTGCAGGTCGACGTTGCCGCAGGTCGGGCAGGCGCGCGGGATGCGCAGTTCGAGGCTGCAGTGGTGGCAGCGCAGCCGGTGCTCGGGCTTGTGCAGCACCATGAACGAGGTGCAGCGGGTGCAGTTGCTGATCCAGCCGCAGGCCTCGCAGCAGATCACGGGCGCATAACCGCGCCGGTTCAGGAACAGCAACGATTGTTCGCCGCGCTCCATGCGCTGCTTGAGCGCGGCCACCAGTTGCGCGGTCAGGCCGTCGCGCGGGCGGTCGCGTTCCATGTCGAGCAGCTTCACGCGCGGCAGCACCGCGTCGCGCACCGCGCGCTCGCGCAGTTCGAGCTTGCGGTAGCGTCCCGAGCCCGCGTGGTGCCAGGTTTCGAGCGAGGGCGTGGCCGAGCCGAGCACGATCGGGATCGCCAACTGGCGCGCGCGCCACACCGCCAGGTCGCGCGCCGAGTAGCGCAGGCCTTCCTGCTGCTTGTACGAGGGGTCGTGCTCTTCGTCGATCACGATCAGCTTGAGCTGCGGCAGCGAGGCCAGGATCGCCAGCCGGGTGCCGAGGACGATGCGGGCCTGGCCCTGGTGCGCTGCCAGCCAGTGCAGCATGCGCTCGCCCTCCGACAGGCTGCTGTGCAGGGTCGCCAGCATCACGCCAGGAAAACGCGCGCGGATATTCGCCTCGAGCTGCGGCGTGAGGTTGATCTCGGGGACCAGGATCAGGATCTGGCCTTCGGGTTCGCGCGCCAGCACTTGGGCGCAGGCCTGCAAATACACCTCGGTCTTGCCGCTGCCGGTGACGCCGTACAGCAGGATGGGCGTGAAGCCGACCGCGCCGCCGACCGCATCGGCGGCCTGCTGCTGCGCCGGATTCAAGGCCGGCATGTCGCATGGCGTGCCGTCGTGCGCGGCCGCGGGCTTGGCCAGCTTCTTGAGCGCGCGGTCGAGGGCGACGGTGGTCAGCACGCGCAGATTCTTGGGCAGGCCGGGCAATGCGACCTCGCCCAACGGGCGCTGGTAGTAGTCGGCCGCGAAGCTTGCCAGCGCCAGCCACGGCGGCGAGAGCGGCGCCAGTTGGCTGCGCACGGCGAGCGCATCCTTGAGTTTGTCGGGCGGCACATCGGTCTCCCGCCCCACGCCGACAATGAGCCCAACTACCTCGCGCCGCCCAAAATTCACCAGCGCCAGCTGTCCCACCGCCGGCTCTTCTCCGGGCTCGCAGGGCCAGCGGTAGTCGAAGCAGCTATTGAGCGGCGTGTCGAGCGCGATGTTGAGGATGCAGTACGCCATGAAGGCCCGTTGAAATCAGGAAAATTCTATGCAGAAGGCATCAAAATAGCGCTTGTTCGGGCTCTCCCCAAGGGCCGGCAGGCGTTGTGGACAACTTTGTGGACAAGGGATCATCGCCGAAGCGAAAGGTTTGCGCTAAATCAATAGACTCACTCAATTAGGAAAAATCAAATAAATATAGTCGTTTAAATTCAATGGCTTGCCGGCGTGCTCATAGGAGGGCAAAAAAACGCCCTTTTACCGCCGCGCTGTGCATAAGTGGTCTTATCGTTCCCGTTCGTGTAGTCGATTTCGGGCCATTTTTCGCGATGTGGAATCAACGAACGCAGGCTTCAGATATTTATCCACAAGGAGCCTTGCCCGCTCGGAATACGATATTAAAATATCATGCGGCGCAGCAGCAACCTCAGGTAAAACCTTCACAAATCGGCTAAGTCGCGGTATACGCAGCACTTTTCGATTTTATCCACACAAGCTGTGCATAACTTTGTGGACAAAAATGGTAAATCGCCGTTTTCATTCTGTATGCATGGTATTTTTTTATCAGTCCGTTCGGACCAAGGAAAAATTTAATTCTTAAAAATCAATGGCTTGCAATTAATCCTTAAACATCGGCCTCAGCACGATTTCAACAAATTTCGTTCAAGCAATATGTGAATAAGTGTGATGTTGTCGGCCCGGCGCGGCACCCACGCCAGCCTCGCCGGCACCTGCTTGAGGCCGGCAGCTGTAGCCAAACTACATCGCGCCGCGCTGTTGGCGGCTGAAGCTGTGCACCGCCTCGACCATCGCGGCGACCGACTCCGGCGGCGTGAACTGCGAAATCCCGTGCCCCAGGTTGAACACGTGGCCGCCGCCGGCGGCAGGCTTGCCGTAGGCCGTCAGCGTGCGCTCGACTTCGGCCCGGATCTGTTCCGGGCTGGCGAACAGGATGGCCGGGTCGAGGTTGCCCTGCAGGGCAACCTGGTGGCCGACCAGCGCGCGCGCCTTGGCCAGGTCCACGGTCCAGTCCAGGCCCACCGCATCGGCGCCGATGCCGGCGATCTGGTCCAGCCACAGGCCGCCGCCCTTGGTGAACACCACGGCCGGAATCCGCACGCCGTCCTTCTCGCGCTTGAGCTGGGCCACGACCTCGCGCATGTAGGCAAGCGAGAACTGCTGGTAGGCGCCATCGGCCAGCGCGCCGCCCCACGAGTCGAAGATCATCACGGCCTGCGCGCCGGCGTCGATCTGCGCGTTCAGGTACTGCGCCACCGCCGCCGCGTTGGTCGCGAGGATGTGGTGCATCAGGTCGGGCCGGTTGTACAGCATCTTTTTAATCGTGTGGAACTCGCGCGAGCCGCCGCCTTCGACCATGTAGCAGGCCAGCGTCCACGGGCTGCCCGAGAAGCCGATCAGCGGCACCCGGCCATGCAGCGCGGTGCGGATCTGGGTCACGGCCTTGAACACGTAATCGAGCGCGCCGAGGTCGGGCGCGCGCAGCGCCTTGACCTCGGCCTCGCTGCGCAGCGGGCGTTCGAACTTCGGGCCCTCGCCGTCGACAAAGTACAGGCCGAGGCCCATCGCGTCCGGCACCGTCAGGATGTCGGAGAACAGGATGGCCGCGTCGAGCGGATAGCGGTCGATCGGCTGCAGCGTGACTTCGGTCGCCAGGTCCGGATTCTTCGCCAGGCCCAGGAAGGAGCCGGCGCGCTCGCGCGTGGCCCGGTATTCCGGCAGGTAGCGCCCGGCCTGCCGCATCAGCCACACGGGCGTGTAGTCGGTCGGCTGGCGCAACAGCGCGCGCAGGAAGGTGTCGTTCTTGAGCGGGGCGAATTGTGGCATGACTGGCAATGGGCAGCTTGGAGAAAGCGGCTATTATCGCATCCCCGCGCCCGGCGCTTCGACTTGTTCCGGTATCATCTGAGCTTCGGCATCGTTCGCAACCAGAGTGACCAATCCCATGACAGCACCGACCAGCAAGCAGCCCGCCATTTGCGGCATCTGGCCGTCCCCGATCAGCGCGGCGCTGGTGGCGGCCGGCGCTTCGCCGCTGTCGCAGCTGGCGCTGGACGGCGCCGACGCCTGCTGGCTGGCCGGGCGCGCCAGCGAGGGCGGCCGCACCACCCTGCTGCGCCAGCGCGGGCAGGACGTGGCCGAGCTGACCCCGGCGCCGTTCAATGTCCGCAGCCGGGTGCACGAATATGGCGGCGGCGCGTATCTGGCGGCCGGCGGCACGGTATGGTTTTCCCACTTCGCCGACAACTGTGTGTACGTGACGGAAGGCGATGGCGCACCGCGCGCGCTGTCCGCCGGCGGCGCGCTGCGCTATGCCGACTTCGAGCTCGACGGCGGGCGCCAGCGCCTGATCGGCGTGCGCGAAGACCATACCGACGGCAGCGCCCAGCCGCGCAACACGATCTGCGCGCTCGGCTTCGACGGCGCCGAGCGGGTGCTGGCCGAGGGCCACGACTTCTACGCCGCGCCGCGCTTGTCGCCGGACGGCCGCCAGCTGGCCTGGCTGAGCTGGGACCATCCGCGCATGCCGTGGCAGGGCACCGAACTGTGGCTGGCCGAGGTCGCGGCCGATGGCGCGCTGTCCAAGCCGCGCATCGTCGCCGGCGGGCCGGAAGAAGCGATCTGCCAGCCCGAATGGTCGCCCGGCGGCGCGCTGCACTTCGTCTCGGACCGCAGCGGCTGGTGGAATCTGTACCGGCTGGACGGCGACGGCGCGCAGCCGCTGTGCGACCGCGCCGCCGAATTCGGCGTGCCGCATTGGACCTTCGGCGTGTCGATGTACGGCTTCCGCGCGGAGGGCGAGATCGTCTGCACCTACATCGAGAACGGCGTGAGCCGGCTGGCGCAGCTGTCCACCGCCAGCGGCAAGCTGCAGCTGATCGCCAATCCGTATGAAGAAATCCGCGAGCTGCGCGTGTCCGGCGCAGTGGTGGTGCTGCTGGGCGGCGCGCCCACCATCCCGCTCGAGCTGGCGCGCATCGACCTGTAT
>DASRXO010000191.1:0-7963 GCA_035654095.1 Telluria sp. | reverse complement strand
CGGCACGGTCACGGTGGTGGTGGCGGTCTTGCCGCCGAAGGCTGCGGTGACGACCGAGGAGCCGGCGGCGACGCCGGTGACCAGGCCGTTTGCCGCGCCGACCGTGGCCGCCGCCGGGGTGGCCGAGCTGAAGGTGGTGGTATGCGTGACGTCAACCGTGGTCGCATCCGAGTAGGTCGCCATCACGGCCAGCTGGCGCGTTGCGCCGGCTGGCACGGTCGGCGCTTGCGGCGTGACGGCGATCGAACTGACGACGGCCGGGGTCACGGTCAGCGTGGTCGAGCCGCTCAGCGCGCCCGAGGTCGCGGTGACCACCGACTTGCCCGCCGTGAGGCCGACCGCCAGGCCGCTGGCGGCGTTGACGGTGGCCACGGCCGGCGTGGCCGACGCGAAGGTCGAGAGCGCCGTGATGTCGGCGGTGCTGCCGTTATTGAAGGTGCCCATCGCGGTGAACTGCTGGGTGGCGCCGACGCCGATCGTCGGGTTGGCCGGCAGCACGGCGATCGCGGTCAGCGCGACCGGCACCACGGTGAGGGTGGCGCTGGCGGTCTTGCTGCCGAACGCGGCGGTGATCAGCGAGCTGCCGACGCTGGCGCCGGCAGCCACGCCGCTGGTCGCGTTCACCGTGGCGACGGCCGGCGTGGCCGAGCTCCATGCGGCGCCGACCGTCACATCGCGCGACGAGCCGTCCGAATAGCTGGCGGTGGCAACGAAGGCGCGCGCGCCGCCGATGCCGACGCTCGAGGCGGCAGGCGTGACGGCCAGCGTCACGAGATCGGCCGCGGGCAGGCCCAGGATCGGGTCGCGGCCCTGGTCGCCCCCGCCGCCGCAACCGGCGAGCAAGGAGGCGGCCAGGAATCCGGCCGAACAGAATAGAGTGGTGGTGTAGCGCTTGAGGGCGTTCATTGTTATTTCCTTTGCGTGGACGCTGTCTTCGCCGAATCCGACGAAGTAGCTGGATGCATCACCCAGCCATTGCGGCCCACTATTCCTTTTTCCAAAGTGCATTACTGTGCGGTAGCGCGCTTAGGTTTGAAATAAGGAAATACTCCCCTCGATAACAACACCCGGCCGTTCGATTACAGGAAACGGTCGAGGATCTTGCGGCTGTGGCGGTCGATGGTGAACATGTCGCGGATCAGGAAGTGGATGCCGTGGTTGTCGGCCACCAGCAGCGAGGCGGCGCCGATGCGGCGGATGTCTTCCTCGCCCTTGAGCACGAACTCGGCGTCGCCGCGGTCGGTCCTGACTTGCCAGGCGCAGGGCGTGGCATAGCCGCTCACGCGCACGATGTGCAGGATCTCGGGCATGAATTCACGCCCCTCGAGCTCGTCCTGCACCAGGCTGCGGATGGCCGGCGGCAAGTCGGCCAGGTCGTCGATCCAGGCCACTTCCTGGCCGTCGTGCAGCACCAGCGAGATGCCCTGGTCCGGCGCCTGGATCGGGAACGCGCGCACCGGCGCCACGCCCTCGTGGACCTGGCCATCGGGCGCGGTCAGCACCAGCTTGCCGAAGCTGTCGCGGCGCAGTGTGAATTCGGTGGTGGCCATCATTGGTCCTTGTCGTCCATATCCGTATCGACGTTGCGCGCCTGCGCCTCGTAGAGCCGGAAATAGGCGCCGCCGCGCGCCATCAGTGCATCGTGCGTGCCCTCTTCCACCACCTCGCCGCGATCGAGCACGACCAGGCGGTCGGCCCGCTGCAGCGTCGACAGGCGGTGCGCGATGGCGATCGTGGTGCGGCCTTGCACCAGGTTGTCGAGCGCCTTCTGGATTTCTTTTTCGGTTTCCGAGTCGACCGAGGAGGTGGCCTCGTCCATGATCAGGATGCGCGGGTCGATCAGCAGCGCGCGCGCGATCGAGATGCGCTGGCGCTCGCCGCCCGACAGGCCCTGGCCGCGCTCGCCGACCATCGAGTCATAGCCCTGCGGCAGGCGCAGGATGAATTCGTGGGCGTGCGCGGCGCGCGCCGAGGCGATGATGTCTTCGCGCGTGGCCTGCGGTTTGCCGTAGGCGATGTTCTCGGCGATGGTGCCGAAGAACAGGAAAGGCTCTTGCAGCACCAAGCCGATATGGCGCCGGTAATCGGACACCGCGAACGAGCGGATGTCGACGCCGTCGAGCAGGATCGCGCCCTCGGCCACGTCGTAGAAGCGGCAGATCAGGTTGACCAGCGTGCTCTTGCCCGAGCCGCTGTGGCCGACCAGGCCGACCATCTCGCCGGCCTTGATCTGCAAGTTGATGCCGCGGTTGACCGCCCGGTTGCCGTAGCGGAAGCCGACTTCGCGCAGGTCGATGCGGCCTTCGATCTGGTCCAGCTTGACCGGGTTGGCCGGCTCCGGCACCGACGACACATGGTCGAGGATGTCGAAGATGCGCTTGGCGGCCGAGGCCGATTTCTGGGTCACCGACACGATCCGGCTCATCGAATCGAGGCGGCCGTAGAAGCGGCTGCTGTAGGCGATGAAGGCGGACAGCACGCCGACCGTGATCTCGCCTTTCGACACTTGCCAGATGCCGAAGGACCACACCACCAGCAGCCCGAGTTCGGTGAGGAAGGAGACGGTCGGCGAGAACAGCGACCACACCTTGTTGAGCTTGTCGTTGACCGCGAGATTGTGCTTGTTGGCCTCGCGAAAGCGCGCCGCCTCGCGCTGCTCCTGGGCGAAGGCTTTCACCACGCGGATGCCGGGGATCGTATCGGCCAGCACATTGGTCACCTCGCCCCAGACCCGGTCGATCTTTTCGAAGCCGGTGCGCAGGCGGTCGCGCACGACGTGGATCATCCACGCGATGAAGGGCAGCGGCACCAGCGTGATCACCGCCAGCCAGGGATTGATCGAACAGAGGATAACGCCGGTCATGATGATCATCAGCACGTCCGACGCGAAGTCGAGCAGGTGCAGCGAGAGGAACACGCAGATGCGGTCGCTGCCGCTGCCGATGCGCGACATCAGGTCGCCGGTGCGCTTGCCGCCGAAAAATTCGAGCGAGAGCTTGAGCAGGTGTTCATAGGTGGCCGAGCGCAGGTCCGCGCCCATCCGTTCCGACACCAGCGCCAGGATAAAGGTCTTGCCCCAGCCCAGCACCCAGGCCAGCACGGCCGAGCCCAGCAGGCCCGACATGTACATGACCACCAGCATCGGGTCGATGTGCTGCCCGTTCTGGTAGGGGATCAGCACATTGTCCATCAGCGGCATGGTCAGGTAAGGCGGGATCATGTGCGCCGCCGTGCTGAGCAGCATGAGGATGAAGCCGAGCGTCAGCTGGCCGCGGTAGGGCTGGGCGAAGCGCCACAGGCGGAACAGGGTCCAGGTCGAGGGCGGGGTGTACAGCACCTTGGTGCAGATCGGGCATTCTTCCTGCTCGGGGTCGAGCGGCGCCTTGCAGCTCGGGCAGACGTTCTGCTCGGGCGCCGGCAGCGGCCGCCCGCTGAGCTGGCAGGCCAGCTGTTCGCGGAAGCTGGCCTGCACCCGGATCGCGTGCAGGTTCTGGCCCAGGGTGAAGCGCCAGGCCGCCAGCCGGCCTTGCTGGTCCACCAGTTCGAGGTGGCCGACGCCGGCGTGGTCGTGGTGCAGCAGCTCGAGCCCGGGCAGGTAGGGCCACTCGCGCCACTCGGCCTCGCCCGCCGCGCGCGCCAGCAGGCGGCGGTCGGTGACGACGATAATGCCCCTCTTGAAACGTAAACGCGTATCGAGGTCAACCTCAACGCTACTTAAAACGTTTTCCCCGGATGCAAGTTTTTTCTCCACCTCGCGGTGCCAGGAATCGGGCACGACGGCGGCCGATAATGCCAGCGCGGAAGAAGAAACAAGTTGTTCAGTTGTCATTATTATGGGGGCGGGAATTCGGAATTGGGGAAGCACTGTTGCAGATACACGCAGCCGGCGGCCGGCGCTTGAAGGGCCGGAGACCAATCTACGGTATTCTATCGGATGGTCCAGACTGGCAGAAATCGGTACGGCGCGGTAAGCTTCGTTTCAGCAAGTATACAACATGATGCGCGTCTGGGCGCGCAAACACAGGCAGAGCCTGGAACAGACCGGAAAATTAAAACAAGCAGGTCTGTTATCAAGAAATTATTAAATGATAAAGAAGAAAGACATTAGTTTTCTCCGCGTATCCCACTTGCGCGGACCGAACATTTGGACCTATCGCCCCGTGATCGAAGCCTGGGTCGACATCGGCGCGCTCGAAGACCACCCCTCGCACACCCTGCCCGGCCTGTACGAACGGCTGCTGGCCTGGTTGCCGGGGCTGGTCGAGCACCGCTGCGGCGTCGGCGAGCGCGGTGGCTTCCTCGAGCGCCTGCGCGAGGGCACCTGGACCGCCCACATCCTCGAACACGTGGCGCTCGAACTGCAAAACCTGGCGGGCATGCGCACCGGTTTCGGCAAGACCCGTTCGACCGGCGAGCGCGGCATCTACAAGATGGCCTTCCGCACCCGCGACGAGCATGTCGGACGCGCCGCGCTGACGACCGGCCGCGAGCTGCTGATGGCGGCCATCGAGGACCGGCCGTTCGACCTGGCCGCCGCCGTCGCGCAGCTCAAGCAGCTGGTCGACCAGCACTGCCTGGGCCCGAGCACCGCCCACATCGTGGAAGCGGCGACCGAGCGCAAGATTCCGTCGATCCGCCTGACCGACGGCAACCTGGTGCAGCTCGGCCACGGCAAGGCGCAGCGCCGCATCTGGACCGCCGAAACCGACAGCACCAGCGCGATCGCCGAGAGCATCGCCAGCGACAAGGACCTGACCAAGTCGCTGCTCGCCTCCTGCGGCGTGCCGGTGCCCGAGGGCAGCCTGGTGCGCAGCGCCGAAGAGGCATGGGAAGAAGCCCAGGACATCGGCCTGCCGGTGGTGCTCAAGCCCTACGACGGCAACCACGGGCGCGGCGTCTCGCTCAACCTGATGACCCAGGCCGACGTCGAGAAGGCCTACCACCTCGCCAGCCGCAAGGGCGACAGCGAGGCCGTACTGGTCGAGCGCTACATCCGCGGCGACGAGCACCGCCTGCTGGTGGTCGGCAAACAGGTGGTGGCCGCGGCCAAGGGCGAAGCGCTGTGGGTGACCGGCGACGGCGCCGCGAATGTGATCGCGCTGGTCGACAGCCAGATCAACACCGATCCGCGCCGCGGCACCGGCGAAGACGCGCCGCTCAACGCGCTGGCTCCTGAAAACGGCGCCGAAATCATCCTCGAACTCGAACGCCAGGGCCTGACCGCCTACTCGGTGCCGAAGGCCGGACAGCGCGTGCTGATCCAGCCGAACGGCAATGTGGCGTTCGACGTCACCGACAAGATCCACCCCGCGGTGGCGCAGGCGGCGGCATTGGCCGCGCGCGTGGTCGGCCTCGACATCGCCGGCGTCGACCTGGTGTGCGAAGACATCTCGCGCCCGCTCGAAGAGCAGCGCGGCGCGATCATCGAAGTCAACGCCAGCCCCGGCCTGCTGGCCCATCTGAAGCCGGCCGAAGGCGCGCCGCGCCCGGTCGGCACCGCCATCATCGCCCACCTGTTCGGGCCCGACGACAGCGGCCGCATCCCGATCATCGGCGTGACCGGCAGCCGCGACACCGCGCGCGTGGCGCGCCTGGTGGGCTGCCTGCTGCACGTGAGCGGCATGCACACCGGCGTGGTCAACACCGAAGGCATCTACCTCGACCAGCGCAAGGTGGCCGGCGGCGACAACACAAAATGGGAAGCCGGCCAGCGCCTGCTGATCAACCGCACCATGCAGGCCGCCGTCTTCGAAAGCAATGCGCGCCGCATCCTGACCGAGGGCCTGGCCTACGACAAGTGCACGGTCGGCATCGTGACCGACATGGACGGCCACGAGGCGCTCGAGGAATTCTATATCCGCGACCTCGACGCCATGGCCAACGTGGTGCGCACCCAGGTCGACGTGATCCTGCCGCACGGCGTGGCGGTGCTCAACGCGGCCAATCCGGCGGTGGCGGAACTGGCCGGGCTGTGCGACGGCAAGGTGATCTTCTACGCCATCGATCCGGCCCACAGCGTGCTCGCGGCGCACCGCGCGGCCGGCGAGCGCACCGTGTTCGTGCGCGACGCGAACGTGATGCTGAGCGCCGGCGCCGAGGAGACCGCGCTGCTCGAACTCTCCGCGCTGAAACGGGATACCGCGGCGCACATCGACAGCGTGCTGGCGGCGGTGGCGGCGGTGTGGGCATTGGACGTGCCGCCCGAGATGATCGCGGCCGGCCTCAGGACCTTCGAAGCATACCCGAAGAAGACCCACTATTAATATCATCGGCCTGGCGCACACCGCGCCGCCGGCAAAGGACTAACGGTTTATGGAAGTTTCACGCGTACGGGCCCTGCGTGGCCCCAACCTCTGGAGTCACCACACCTCGGTCGAGGCGATCGTGTCCTGCACGCCGGACGAAGAATGTGTGAGCGAACTGGCGGAATTCGAAACCCGGCTGCGCGCCCGCTTCCCGGCCATGAGCCCTTTGCAGCCGACCGGCCATAACGACACGATCCCGATGGCGCACGTGCTGGAACTGGCCGCGCTCGGGCTGCAGGCGCAGGCCGGCTGCCCGGTCACCTTCAGCCGCACCACCTCGACCCTGGAACGCGGCATCTACCAGGTGGTGGTCGAATATTCGGAAGAGGCGGTCGGCCGCCTCGCCTTGAAACTGGCCGAGCAGCTGTGCGCGGCCACCGCGGCCGACCTGCCGTTCGACCTCGACGCCGCGCTGATCCAGTTGCGCGACCTCGACGAAGACGTGCGCCTCGGCCCCAGTACCGGCTCGATCGTGAAAGCCGCCGTGGCGCGCAACATCCCCTACCGCCGCCTGACCGACGGCAGCCTGGTGATGTTCGGCTGGGGCAGCAAGCAGCGCAAGATCCAGGCCGCCGAAATGGACCGCACCGGCGCGATCGCCGAGTCGATCGCGCAGGACAAGGAACTGACCAAGAAGCTGCTCGACGCGGCCGGCGTGCCGGTGCCGCTGGGCCGCATGGTCAGCGACCCGGACGACGCCTGGGCCGCCGCCTGCGAGATCGGCCTGCCGGTGGTGATCAAGCCGCGCGACGGCAACCAGGGCAAGGGCGTGACGGTCAACATCACCACCCGCGAACAGCTGAATGCCGGCTTCGAGGCCGCCTCCAGCTTCCGCGACGACATCCTGATCGAGCGCTACCTGCCGGGCAACGACTTCCGCCTGCTCGTGATCGGCAACAAGCTGGTGGCCGCCGCGCGGCGCGACCCGCCGCAAGTGGTGGGCGACGGCGTGCACACCGTGGCGCAGTTGGTCGAGCAGGTCAACCGCGACCCGCGCCGCGGCAACGGGCATTCGACCTCGCTGACCAAGATCCGCTTCGACGATATCGCGCTGGCCAGCCTGGCCGAGCGCGGCTACGCGGCCGATTCGGTGCCGCCCAAGGGACAGCGCGTCATCCTGCGCAACAACGCCAACCTGTCGACCGGCGGCGCGGCCACCGACGTCACCGACGACGTGCACCCCGAAGTGGCGGCGCGCGCGGTGGCGGCCGCGCAGATGGTCGGGCTCGACATCTGCGGCGTCGACCTGGTGTGCGACAGCGTGCTGCAGCCGATCGAAGACCAGGGCGGCGGCGTGGTCGAAGTCAACGCCGCACCGGGCCTGCGCATGCACCTGTCGCCCTCGTTCGGCAAGGGCCGCGACGTGGGCGGGGCGATCATCGCCGACATGTTCGCGGAAGGCGACGACGGCCGCATTCCGGTGGTGGCGGTGACCGGCACCAACGGCAAGACCACCACCGTGCGCCTGATCGCGCACCTGCTGACGGCCAGCGGCCTGCGCACCGGCATGACCAACACCGACGGCGTCTACATCGAAGGTCGCCGTATCGACAGCGGCGACTGCAGCGGCCCGCGCAGCGCGCGCAACGTGCTGCTGCACCCGGACGTCGATGCCGCGGTGTTCGAGACCGCGCGCGGCGGCCTGCTGCGCGAGGGCC